>NZ_CAMZMX010000009.1:0-124305 GCF_947311875.1 Pseudomonas sp. PARCl1 | reverse complement strand
AATCCCACAGGCATAATTGGCCCGAAACAAACGTAGGAGCGAGCGCAGCTCGCGATGCGCCGCGCGGGCGGCGCTCGATCTCACAGGCGCCGCATATCTTGTGGCAAACACCTGTCAGCCCTGATGCAATCCCTGTGGGCCCCGGCAACCTGTCAGGTATGGCTCAGCTCGGCATGTTCATCGTCGGCCAGCACGTCCTTGTCGGTCTCTTTCAGCAACTGGCTGGTGACCACCCCGGCAGTCATCGAGCCATTCACGTTCAACGCTGTACGGCCCATGTCGATCAGCGGCTCGACCGAAATCAGCAACGCCACCAGTTCCACCGGCAAGCCCATGGCCGGCAACACGATCAGCGCGGCGAAGGTGGCGCCGCCGCCCACGCCGGCAACCCCTGCCGAACTCAGCGTGACGATGGCCACCAGGGTGGCGATCCACAGCGGGTCGAAGGTATCGATGCCTACCGCAGGCGCGACCATGACCGCCAGCATGGCGGGGTAGAGCCCCGCACAGCCGTTCTGGCCGATGGTGGTGCCGAACGAGGCGCTGAAGCTGGCAATCGACTGCGGCACGCCCAGGCGGCGGGTTTGCGCTTCGATGTTCAGCGGAATGCTGGCTGCGCTGGAGCGGCTGGTGAAGGCGAAGGTGAGCACCGGCCACACCTTGCGGAAGAAACGCAGCGGGCTGACGCCGGTGGCGGCGAGGATGATGCCGTGAACCACGAACATCAGCGCCAGGCCCAGGTAGGACACCACCACGAAGCTGCCCAGCTTGAGGATGTCTTCCATGTTCGAACTGGCTACCACCTTGGTCATCAGGGCCAGCACGCCATATGGGGTCAGTTTCATCACCACCCGCACCAGGCGCATGACCCAGGCTTGCAGGGTGTCGATGGCCGACAGCGCACGTGCGCCTTTCTCGGCGTCGTCCTTGATCAGTTGCAGGGCCGCCAGGCCGACGAACACGGCAAAAATCACCACGCTGATGATCGACGTCGGCTTGGACCGCGCCAGGTCGCCTACCGGGTTGCTGGGAATGAACGACAACAGCAACTGCGGGATATTGAGGTCGGCGACCTTGCCTGCATAGTCGCTGTGGATGACCTGCATGCGGGCGCTTTCCTGGGCGCCGGCCACCAGGCCCTCGGCGCTGAGGCCGAAGAGGTTGGTCAGCACGATGCCGATCAACGCGGCAATGGCCGTGGTCAGCAGCAGGGTGCCGATGCTCAGCACGCTGATACGGCCCAGCGACGATGCGTTGTGCAGGCGCGCGACGGCACTGAGGATCGAGGCGAAGATCAGCGGCATGACGATCATCTGCAACAGGCCCACATAGCCATTGCCGACCAGGTCGAGCCAGGCGATGGTGGCCTTGAGCACCGGGTGACCGGCGCCATACACGGTGTGCAGGGCCAAGCCGAAGAGCACCCCCAGCGCCAGGCCCAGCAAGACCTTCTTGGCCAGGCTCCAGTCGGTGCGGCGGGTTTGTGCCAGGCCCAGCAACAGGGCCAGGAATGCCAGCAGGTTGAGTGACAGCGGCAGATTCATTGAAGCTCCAGCAGAGAAGGCAAAGGGTGGCATCGCCTCTGTGAGCGATTGCGAACGGAAATGCTAACAGCCTGAAAACGAACGAATTTATACCCAAATGGAATGTGCATAGTCGTTTATGGAATAACGCCATGTCGCAAATTGCAATGAACACGGCGTTTACTGCTGCCTGAAGGTCGGTGTGGACTGCCGCCCATCGGCCGGGTTGCACTAGCGTTGGCAGATCATTTCAGGAGATTCGTACATGAAAGTCGCCGTGAAAGCTGCCGCTATCGGCTTGTCCCTGCTGTTCAGTATCGAAACCTTCGCCACCGAGCTCAAGCACTGGCCTGCCGATGCAGCCAGGCAGCTCGACAGCATGATCGCTGCCAATGCCAACAAAGGTAACTATGCGGTGTTCGACATGGACAACACCAGTTACCGCTATGACCTGGAAGAAGCCTTGCTGCCGTTCATGGAAAACAAAGGCTTGCTGAGCCGTGACAAGCTCGACCCGTCGCTGAAGCTGATACCGTTCAAGGACACCGCCGAGCACAAGGAAAGCCTGTTCAGCTACTACTACCGGTTGTGCGAAATCGACGACATGGTGTGCTACCCGTGGGTCGCCCAGGTGTTTTCCGGCTTCACCCTCAAGGAGTTGAAGGTGCAGGTGGACGAACTGATGGCTTCGACCCAGCCGATTCCCAGCACCTATTACGATGGCGACCAGGTGAAGGCGATCGACGTGCAGCCGCCCAAGGTGTTCAAGGGCCAGGCCGAGCTGTACAACAAGCTGATGGAAAACGGCATCGAGGTCTATGTGGTTTCGGCCGCCTCTGAGGAGTTGGTGCGCATGGTCGCTTCGGACCCCAAATACGGCTACAACGTGAAGCCGCAGAATGTGATTGGCGTGAGCCTGCTGCTCAAGGACCGCGCCAATGGCCAGTTGACCACCGCGCGCAAGCAGATCAGTGCCGGGCACTATGACGCCAAAGCCAACGAAGGGCTGGAACTGACCCCGTACCTGTGGACCCCGGCCACCTGGATGGCGGGCAAGCAGGCGGCGATCCTGACTTACATCGATGAGTGGAAGAAGCCGGTGCTGGTGGGCGGCGACACGCCAACCAGTGATGGCTACATGCAGTTTCATGGGGTAGACGTCGGCAAGGGCGGTATCCACCTGTGGATCAACCGCAAGGCCAAGTACATGGACCAGTTGAACGGCATGATTGCCAAGCAGGCGGCGGCGCAGGCCAAGGAAGGGTTGCCGGTGACCGCGGACAAGAACTGGGTGATCGTGACGCCGGAGCAGATCCAGTAAGGCTTGTGTAGAGTGGGCCGGCCTTTTCGCGGGCTCGCCCACTTGCATTGCATGACTTTCAGATGCTGTGCGGTCCCTGTGGGAGCGGGCGAGCCCGCGAAGAGGCCAGTGCAGGCATAAAAAAACCGGCGCACAGTGCGCCGGTTTTTCTTTCATGCTTTCGAAGCCTCACAGCCCTTCGAGCATCGCCTTGTTACGCACAGCACCCTTGTCGGCACTGGTCGCCAGCAACGCATAAGCCTTCAGTGCGGTGGTCACCTTGCGCGGGCGGACTTCAGCCGGTTTCCAGCCTTTCTTGTCCTGCTCTACACGGCGCGCAGCCAGCTCTTCATCACTGACCAGCAGGTTGATCGAACGGTTGGGAATGTCGATCAGTACCTTGTCACCGTCGCGCACCAGGCCGATGGCGCCGCCTGCAGCAGCCTCCGGCGAGGCGTGGCCGATGGAAAGCCCCGAGGTGCCACCCGAGAAGCGGCCGTCGGTCAGCAGGGCGCAGGCCTTGCCCAGGCCTTTGGACTTCAGGTACGAGGTCGGGTAGAGCATTTCCTGCATGCCCGGGCCGCCTTTCGGGCCTTCGTAGCGGATGATCACGATGTCGCCGGCCTTCACTTCGTCGGCGAGGATGCCGCGCACGGCACTGTCCTGGCTTTCGAAGATCTTCGCGGTACCCTCGAACACGTGGATCGACTCGTCGACACCGGCGGTCTTCACCACGCAACCATCCAGCGCGATGTTGCCGTACAGCACGGCCAGGCCGCCTTCTTGCGAATAGGCGTGCTCGAAGCTGCGGATGCAGCCGTTCTCGCGGTCGTCGTCCAGGGTTTCCCAGCGGGTCGACTGGCTGAACGCGGTCTGGGTCGGGATCCCGGCTGGGCCGGCCTTGAAGAAGGTGTGCACGGCTTCGTCGTCAGTCTGGGTGATGTCCCATTTGGCGATGGCTTCTTCCATGCTGCGGCTGTGCACGGTCGGCAGGTCGGTGTGCAGCAGGCCGCCACGCGCCAGCGAGCCGAGGATGCTGAAGATGCCGCCAGCGCGGTGCACGTCTTCCATGTGGTACTTCTGGATGTTGGGCGCCACTTTGCACAGCTGCGGCACTTTGCGCGACAGGCGGTCGATGTCGCGCAGGTCGAAGGCCACCTCGCCTTCCTGGGCCGCGGCCAGCAGGTGCAGGATGGTATTGGTCGAGCCGCCCATGGCGATGTCGAGCATCATGGCGTTCTCGAACGCCTTGAAGTTGGCGATGCTGCGTGGCAGTACCGACTCGTCGTTTTCGCCGTAGTAGCGTTTGCACAGTTCGACGATGGTGCGCCCGGCCGTCAGGAACAGCTGCTCGCGGTCCGAGTGGGTGGCCAGGGTCGAGCCGTTGCCCGGCAGGGCCAGGCCCAGGGCTTCGGTCAGGCAGTTCATCGAGTTGGCGGTGAACATGCCGGAGCACGAACCGCAGGTCGGGCAGGCGCTACGCTCGTACTCGGCGACTTTCTCGTCGGATGCGCTGGAGTCGGCGGCGATGACCATGGCGTCGACCAGGTCCAGGCCGTGGCTGGCCAGCTTGGTCTTGCCGGCTTCCATCGGGCCGCCCGAGACGAAGATCACCGGGATGTTCAGGCGCAGGGCGGCCATCAGCATGCCGGGGGTGATCTTGTCGCAGTTGGAGATGCACACGATGGCATCGGCGCAGTGGGCGTTGACCATGTATTCCACGGCGTCGGCAATGATCTCGCGGCTGGGCAGCGAGTACAGCATGCCGTCGTGGCCCATGGCGATGCCGTCGTCGACCGCGATGGTGTTGAATTCCTTGGCCACGCCACCGGCGCGTTCGATTTCGCGGGCGACCAGCTGGCCCAAGTCCTTCAGGTGCACGTGGCCCGGGACGAACTGGGTGAACGAGTTGGCGATGGCGATGATCGGTTTCTTGAAGTCTTCGTCCTTCATGCCGGTGGCGCGCCACAGGGCACGGGCGCCGGCCATGTTGCGGCCCTGGGTGGAAGTCTTGGAACGATAATCAGGCATGAAACACTCCTGGCGGCTTAATCAGGTCACAAAAAGGGGAGTGAGCTTCTCTTGTCCTTTGTACCGCAGGCCGGTTGCCACTGGCACGGATGAGGCCGAAGACTGCGCGGGATCGCCGCGGGCTTGACCAGAGCTCATAAACCCGCCGGGGATGACTGGCGATGAATAGGCCGATTCTACACCCCTGGCGCGGCGAAGGAATGCTTCAGATACAAGTGGCTAGCTACAAGCTACAAGCTACAAGCTACAAGCTACAAGCTACAAGCTACAAGACAGAGCCGACCTGGCGCGCTTGCAGCTTGCAGCTTGCAGCTTGCAGCTTGCCGCTAGCTGTTGGGCAGCAACCGGCAGGTGATGCTCTTGATGTAGCGGGTTTCGGCAATGGCCGGGTGCACCGGGTGGTCGGGGCCCTGGCCGCCGCGCTCGAGCAGCTGCAGGTTGCGGTCCAGGTGGCGGGCGCTGGTCAGCAGGATGTTGTGCAGGTCGTCCTCGGGCAGGTGCATGGAGCACGAGGCGCTGACCAGAATGCCGTCCTTGCTCAGCATGCGCATGGCCTGTTCGTTCAGCCGGCGGTAGGCCGCCTCGCCGTTCTTCAGGTCTTTCTTGCGCTTGATGAACGCGGGTGGGTCGGCAATGATCACGTCGAAGCGTTCTTCGGCAGCCTTCAGTTCGCGCAGGGCTTCGAACACATCGCCTTCGATGCAGGTCAGCTTTTCGCTGATGCCGTTCAGCGCCGCGTTACGCTCCACGCCATCCAGGGCAAAGCCCGAGGCATCGACGCAGAACACTTCGCTGGCGCCGAAAGCACCTGCCTGCACGCCCCAGCCACCGATGTAGCTGAACAGGTCGAGCACACGCTTGCCCTTGACGTACGGCGCCAGGCGCGCACGGTTCATGCGGTGGTCGTAGAACCAGCCAGTCTTCTGGCCTTCACGCACCGGGGCTTCGAACTTGACGCCGTTCTCTTCCAGCGGCACCCAGTCCGGCACCTCGCCATAGACGGTCTCCACATAGCGCTGCAAGCCTTCGGCGTCACGGGCGGCGGAATCGTTCTTGAACAGGATGCCGCTTGGTTTGAGCACTTGCACCAGGGCAGCGATCACGTCGTCCTTGTGCGCTTCCATGGTGGCCGAGGCCAGCTGAACCACGAGGATGTCGAAGAAGCGGTCGACCACCAGCCCTGGCAGCAGGTCGGAATCGCCATAGACCAGGCGGTAGCACGGCTGGTCGAACAGGCGCTCGCGCAGCGACAGGGCGACATTGAGGCGGTGCACCAGCAGCGACTTGTCCAGCGGCAGCTTGATGTCGCGCGACAGCAGGCGTGCGCAGATCAGGTTGTTCGGGCTGAGTGCGACGATGCCCAACGGTTTGCCGTTGGCCGCCTCGAGAATGGCCTGCTGGCCGGCCTGGAAGCCTTGCAGTGGGGTCGCGCTGACATCGACTTCGTTGCTGTAGACCCACAGGTGGCCGGCGCGCAGGCGGCGGTCGGCATTGGCTTTGAGGCGAAGGCTGGGCAGGGACATGACGTCGCTCCGGGAAAAAAGAGCGGGATTATACCTTGTTGGCCGGCACTTCGGTTCGAGGTACGACAAAGCGCCGGCACGGCCAACTGGGTTAGAATCCACCGTCCTAATCGAGTGTGCACGTATGTCCCAAGAACTCAGCGCCGAACAGATCCAGCAAGCCTTGCAAGGCATCACCATCCCGCCGCAACCGCAGATCATGGTTGACCTGCAGTTCGAGCAGTACATGCCTGACCCGGACCTGGAAACCATCGCCAAGTTGATTTCCCAGGACCCAGGGCTGTCCGGCGCCTTGCTCAAGCTGGTCAATTCGCCGCATTTTGGCCTGTCCAACAAGATCGGTTCGATCCAGTGTGCGGTGAACCTGCTGGGCAGCCGTTCGATCATCAACCTGATCAACGCCCAGTCGATCAAAGGCGAGATGAGCGACGAGACCATCGTTACCCTCAACCGCTTCTGGGATACCGCCCAGGACGTGGCGATGACCTGCCTGACCCTGGCCAAGCGCACCGGTATCCAGCCCGCGGACGAGGCCTACACTCTGGGCCTGTTCCACGACTGTGGCGTGCCGTTGATGCTCAAGCGCTTCCCCAGCTACATGGAGGTGCTGGAAGAAGCCTATGCCAAGGCCGGCGGCGAAACGCGGGTGGTGGATACCGAAAACCGCGCCTTCAATACCAACCATTCGGTGGTCGGCTACTTCACCGCCAAGTCCTGGCGCCTGCCGGAGCACCTCACTGCCGCCATCGCCAACCACCACAATGCCCTGGCAGTGTTCCGCGACGACACCGCGCGAAACACCCAGAGCCAGCTGAAAAACCTGCTGGCGGTGCTGAAGATGGCCGAGCATATCTGTGCCTCCTACCGGGTGCTGGGCAACCAGGCAGTCGACCACGAATGGCGTGTGGTCGGCCCGCTGGTGCTCGATTACATTGGCCTGTCGGATTACGATTTCGAAAACCTCAAGCAGAACATTCGTGAGTTGGGCGGGCACTGACACATGCCGGAATTACCCGAAGTAGAAACCACCCGGCGCGGTATTGCGCCGCACCTGGAAGGCCAGCGCGTCAGCCGCGTAGTGGTGCGTGACCGGCGCTTGCGCTGGCCCATTCCCGAAGACCTCGATGTGCGCCTGTCGGGGCAGCGCATCGTCACTGTCGAACGGCGCGCCAAGTACCTGCTGATCAATGCCGAAGTCGGCACCCTGATCAGCCATCTGGGCATGTCGGGCAACTTGCGCCTGGTCGAGCAGGGCTTGCCGGCGGCCAAGCATGAGCATGTCGATATCGAGCTGGAGTCGGGGCTGATGCTGCGCTACACCGACCCTCGCCGTTTTGGTGCCATGCTCTGGAGCCAGGACCCGTTGCGCCACGAGCTGCTATTGCGCCTGGGGCCGGAGCCGTTGACCGACCTGTTCGACGGCGAGCGGCTGTTCCAGCTGTCCCGTGGGCGCTCGATGGCGGTCAAACCGTTCATCATGGATAACGCGGTGGTGGTGGGGGTGGGCAACATCTACGCCAGCGAGGCGCTATTCGCTGCCGGCATCGATCCACGCCGTGCGGCCGGGGGGATTTCCCGGGCGCGTTACCTGAAGCTGGCGATCGAGATCAAGCGGGTACTGGCGGCGGCGATCGAGCAGGGCGGTACCACCTTGCGCGATTTCATCGGCGGTGACGGGCAGCCGGGGTACTTCCAGCAGACCCTGTTCGTGTACGGGCGGGCTGGGCAGCCGTGCAAGGTATGCGGTACGGAGTTGCGCGAAGTGAAGCTGGGGCAGCGGGCGAGCGTGTTCTGCCCACGCTGCCAGCGCTGAGGCTACAGGTGATTGCCGTCCTGTAGGAGCGGCCTTGTGTCGCGATGGGGTGCGAAGCGCCCCCAAAATTTCAGCGTCTGCGCAGAAACTTCGGCTTTAGCGCGGAAACCGCCGGGGCCGCTGTGCGGCCCATCGCGACGCAAGGCCGCTCCTACAGAAACCGCGCAGGGCTGAGGGTTCAGGCCTTGCCGGTAATACGCCGGTACTTGGCCATCAATTGCTCTTCGGTTTCCGGGTGCGCCTCATCCAGCGGGATGCAATCGACCGGGCAGACCTGCTGGCACTGCGGCTCGTCGTAATGACCCACGCACTGGGTGCACAGGTTGGGGTCGATCACGTAGATCTCTTCGCCTTGGGAGATGGCCTCGTTCGGGCACTCGGGTTCGCAGACGTCGCAATTGATGCAATCGTCGGTAATGATCAGGGACATGGGGACTCCGGCCGGGGCTCAGCGCCCGGGCATGTTCAACGCAATGGGCACAATTGTGCCGCATTCGCGCCCGCAGTGCACGCGGGCGCGACAATCAGGCGGTCAGGCTGGCTTCTTAAAACGCTCGGTCAGTGCCTCGGCCACCGCAGGGTGGACGAATTTGCTGATATCACCGCCCAATGCGGCGATTTCCCGGACCAGGGTCGAGGAAATGAACGAATAGCGCTCTGACGGCGTCAGGAACAGGCTCTCTACATCGGGTGCCAGTTGCCGGTTCATGTTCGCCAACTGGAACTCGTATTCGAAATCGGAAACCGCACGCAGGCCGCGCAGCAACACATTGGCGCCCTGTTCCTTGGCGAAATGCGCCAGCAGCGAAGAGAAGCCGATGACTTCGACATTGGGCAGGTGCTTGGTGACCTCACGGGCGAGCGCGACACGTTGCTCCAGCGGGAACAGCGGGTTTTTCTTCGGGCTGGCCGCCACTGCGATGATCACGTGGTCGAACAGGCGCGAAGCGCGCTCGACCAGGTCGCCGTGGCCTTTGGTAATGGGGTCGAAAGTACCCGGGTACAACACTCGGTTCATCGCGTCATCCTGGCTGGAGTGCGTTGGGGAGTCGGATGGTAGCGCAGCGACGGCGCCCCGGCCAAGCCATGCGGCCGGCTGATGGCACTATAGACAGGGCGTGTATTCGTTGTCATGCGTTGTGTGCCAGGCGGGTAGCCAACGCTTCGCTGAGCCTGGCGCTGATGGCATACACCGACAGCTGCGGGTTGGCGCCGATGCTGGTGGGGAACAGCGAGCCGTCGTGAACCGACAGGTTTTCCAGCTGGTGATGGCGGCCCAGGCTGTCGCACACCGCCTGGCGCGGGTCTTCGCCCATGGCGCAACCACCCATCACATGGGCGCTGCCCAGGCGCGTACGGAAAGGCTCCAACGGTAGGCGCTCGATCATGGCCAAGGCCTGTTCCAGGCTGGCAGCGGCGCTGGCATCGCTGTGCACCGGGGTTACCTCGGCCGCGCCGGCGGCGAACTGGACCTGCGCCATGCTGCGGTAGGCGCGCCGCAAGCCGTCAAGCAGGTAGTCGGTGACCGGGTAATCGAGCACGGGGGAGCCGTCGCCGCGCAGTTCAACGCTGCCACCCTGGCTTTGCGGGTGAAACCCGTCGCGCAGCAAGGCCAGCATGACATGGGTATTGGGCAGTGCGGCCATGCGCCGGGCATTGTCCTGGCCATGGCCACCCAGCAGGGTGCTGGCCAGGGCCGGGTGCAGCGGCGGTACTTCGAGCTTGTAGCCCACCGGCCCCTCCGTGCCTTGCTGCCACTGGAAATGGTCGCTGTAGATCGACTGCGGCGCGCCGTAGTAGGGGTCGATGCGTTCGTTGAAGCGTGCGGCGCTGAAGTTGACCAGGTGCAGGAAGGTGCGTTTGCCCAGGCGGCCATGCGGGTCGGGGGCATTGGAGCGCAGCAGCAGGGCCGGGCTGTTGATGCCGCCGCCTGCCAGGATGTAATGGCGCGCGTGTACCGTCACTTGCCGACCTGTCGGGTGGATGCCTTGCGTATCCAGGGCCTGGCAGGTCAGGTGTTGGATGCGCTCGCCGTTGTGGCTGAAGCGCTCGGCCCGGGCCAGGTAGAGCAGCTCGCCGCCCTGTTCGAGGGTGGCGGGAATGCGCGTCACCAGCATCGATTGCTTGGCATTCACCGGGCAACCCATGCCGCAGTAACCCAGGTTCCAGCAGCCGCGCACGTTGCGCGGGATGACTGCCCAGCGATAACCCAGTTGTTCGCAGCCACGGCGCAGCACGTCGTTGTTGGCATTCGGTGGCATGGCCCAGGGTGTGATACCCAGCTCCAGTTCCATGCGCTCGAACCAAGGGCGCAGCTCATCTTCGCCGAGCCCTTGTACGCCATGGGCCGAGGCCCAGTGCGCCAGGGTCTGCGGCGGGGTGCGAAAACTCGACGTCCAGTTCACCAGCGTGGTGCCGCCTACGGCACGGCCTTGCAGGATGGTAATGGCGCCATCCTTGCTCATGCGCCCCAGGCCCTCCTGATAGAGGCTGGCATAGGCTTCGTGCTCCAGCAGCTTGAAGTCGCTGCTGGTCTTCAACGGGCCTTCTTCGATCAGCAAGACCTTGAAGCCCGCGGCGCTGAGCCGCTGTGCGCTGGTGGCGCCGCCGGCACCGCTGCCGATCACGGCGATATCGGCGTGCAGTTGCAGGTCGTGTTCCAGGCGTGAGGCGTCGTGGGTGATCCAGCCGCGGTCGAGGCCTTGGCGAAACGGGTCAGGCACAGGCATTGGCGATGCTCTTGTCGTGTTCAGATTTTCGGTGGGCCAGGGTAGCCGCAGGCGGCCCAGGACTCGGGGCGCTCGTACCAGGCCATTTGCAGCAGTTGCAGCAGTGAGGCATGGCCCATGCGCAGCAGGTTCAGCGAGCTGCCCTGCCAGCGCTGCAGGAAAGCCTCGACCTGGGCGGGCGCGGCCTGGGCCCAGGCCCCCCAG
Organism: Pseudomonas sp. PARCl1; assembly: GCF_947311875.1. NCBI lineage: Bacteria > Pseudomonadati > Pseudomonadota > Gammaproteobacteria > Pseudomonadales > Pseudomonadaceae > Pseudomonas > Pseudomonas sp. PARCl1. The sequence goes on along the minus strand of NZ_CAMZMX010000009.1, from coordinate 113,182 downwards.
ATGCCGGTCAGTGGGCCGCGGGTCAGCGGCAGGCTGAGCACGTCGAACAATTGCCGGGTAAGTTTGAGCATCTCCGGCGACAGCGCTGCCAGCTTGTAATCGAGGCTGCGCAGCACCAGCGTATCGGTGGCCAGCGTGCCGCCGAGCACCACCGGTATCAGCGCACGCAGCAGTGGCAGGTCATCGTGGCGCAGCGCCTGAAACCCCGGCGCGGCCGTTTGTGCGCTGCAGCCCACCAGGCTGGCACCGGCCAGGAAAGTGCTCGCGGCAACGCTGAAACGCAGCAGGTCACGACGGTGCATGGCCCGGGCCTCAGCGGATGAACAACTTGTAGACCAGGCGCTGCAGGGCTTTGCCGTAAGGCGGGTAAATCAGCCGTGCGGCGTTGAAGCGTTGCTTGGCCAGTACCGCCTTGGCCTTGCTGAAGGTCAGGAAGCCTTCGTGGCCGTGGTAGTGCCCCATGCCTGAGGGGCCTATGCCACCGAACGGCAGGTCGTCCTGAGCCACATGCAGCAAGGTGTCGTTCAGGCATACCCCGCCGGAATGGCTGTGCTGCAACACCTGTTGATGTTCGCCGCGGTCGTAGCCGAAGTAGTACAGCGCCAAGGGCCGCGGGCGCTGGTTGATGTAGGCCAGCGCGTCATCGAGCGTGTCGTAGGGCACCAGCGGCAGCAGCGGGCCGAATATTTCGTCCTGCATGACCTGCATGGTGTCGTTCACTTTGGTCAGCACGTGTGGCGGCAGGCGCCGCCCTTGGCGTGTCTCGTGGGCGTACAGGTCGGTCACCTGCGCACCTTTGCCGCGCGCGTCCTGCAGCAGGTGCTCAAGGCGTGCCAGTTGCCGGGGGTTGATGATGGCGCTGTAGTCAGGGTTGTCGGCAATGCGAGGGTACATGCGCCGCACGGCGGTGCCGTAGGCATCGGCGAAAGCATTCAGGCGCTCGCGCGGCACCAGCACGTAGTCGGGGGCGACGCAGGTCTGGCCGGCGTTGAGCGTCTTGCCGAAGGCGATGCGCTCGGCGGCTGTTTCCAGCGGTACGCTGGCCGACACGATGGCCGGGGATTTGCCGCCCAACTCCAGGGTCACCGGCGTCAGGTTTTGCGCGGCCGCCAGCATGACCTGGCGGCCTATGCTGGTGGCCCCGGTGAACAGCAGGTGATCGAACGGCAGGCGAGCGAACGCCTGGCCGACCTCGACCTCGCCAAGCACCACACTGACCAGGTCCTCGGGAAACACCCGTTGCAGCAGGGCCTGCAAGGCCTGGCCAGTAGCCGGGGTGGCCTCGCTGAGCTTGAGCATGACCCGGTTGCCAGCGGCCAGGGCACAGGTGAGCGGGCCGATGGCGAGAAACAGCGGGTAATTCCACGGCACGATGATGCCGACAACGCCTAGCGGCTGGTAAAGCACCCGCGCGCTGGCCGGCTGGAATGCCAGCCCCACGGCCCGCCTGGAAGGGCGCATCCAGCGTTGCAGGTGGCGCTCGGCATGGCGTATGCCCTGCACCGAGGGCAGAAGCTCGGCCAGCAACGTTTCATCGGCGCTGCGCCCGCTGAAGTCGGCATCGATTGCTGCGATCAGCTGCTGCTGGTTGGCCAGGAGGGCCTCGCGCAAGCTTTTCAGCCACTGCCGCCGTTGTGTTGCCGGCGGCAGAGGGTTGCCGGCGAACGCCTGGCGCTGGGCGCTGAATGTCGCCTCCAGGGCGTGGTCGGCATGCACGGCAGGCAAGGCGATGGGCGAGGTCACGGCGGTCTCCTGGCTGAGCTTGAAGTTTCTAGAGTCTATACTCTAATTTCTGCGTTGGCGCGAGTATTACCCTTGCAGAGACCGGTGTATCAGCCGGGTGAATCGCCGTAAGATGAACCTTTATCAACGCCTGCAGACTGGGAGCTTGAGCATGGCCCCGCGCATGAAGACCCGAGAGCGCATCGTGCAGAACAGCCTGGAGCTGTTCAACCAGCAGGGCGAGAGATGCGTCAGTACCAACCACATTGCCGCACACATGGAAATTTCGCCCGGCAACCTGTATTACCACTTCCCTAACAAGCAGGCGATCATCGCGGTGTTGTTCAGCCAGTACGAAGAACTGGTGGACAGTTTCCTGCGCCCGCCGCAGGGGCGTGCGGCGACCGTGGAAGACAAGCGGTTCTACCTCAAGGCGCTATTGGCGGCGATGTGGAACTACCGCTTCCTGCACCGCGACCTGGAGCATCTGCTGGACAGCGATGCCGAACTGGCCGCCCGCTACCGGCGCTTCTCCGAGCGCTGCCTGCGCCAGGGCCAGGCGATCTATCGCGGCTTCGTCGAGGCAGGCATCCTGGCCATGGCGCCGGCGCAGATCGAATCGCTGACCATCAACGCGTGGATCGTGCTGACCTCGTGGGTACGTTTTCTCAGTACCACCCGCGAGCACTCCGCGCACCTGGGTGAAGAAGCCTTCATGCGCGGCGTCTACCAGGTACTGGTGCTGGAGCTGGGTTTCGTCACCGACAGTGCCCGCCACGCGGTGGACGCGCTGTGCCAGGAATTTCAGGTACCGTTCAACCAGGCCCTGGAGCTGTAACCCGGGGCGCCAGTGTCATTGCTTTGTGCCATTGATCAGGAGATTGTCATGCCCCTTGCGCAATTGATCACCCCGCAACAATTGGCCGAGCGTCTGGGCTCGCCCAAATCGGTGATCCTCGACTGCCGCTTTGCCCTTGAAGATGTCGACTATGGCCAACGCAGCTATGCGCAAGGGCACATAGCCGGTGCGCATTTTGCCGACCTCGACCGCGATCTCAGCGGGCCGGTGAGCAAGGGGCGTACCGGGCGCCACCCGTTGCCCGATGCGCAGCGGCTGGTCGAGCGCTTGCGTGAGTGGGGTGTGGACAACGACAGCGAAGTGGTGCTGTACGACGACGGCCCCGGCGCCTTTGCTGCCCGTGCCTGGTGGCTGCTGGTCTGGTTGGGCAAGCGCAGCGGCGTGGCGATCCTCGACGGTGGCCTGAAGGCCTGGCATGCAGCGCACCTGCCCCTGAGCCTGGACCCTGCACCCAAGCGCCAAGGCACGTTCAGCGGCGAGCCAGACCCCGCGCTGCTGATCGATGCCGACCACCTGGCCAAGCGCCTGGGCAATGCAGACCTGACCCTGATCGATGCGCGGGCATTGCCGCGTTTTCGCGGCGAGGTGGAGCCCATCGACCCGGTGGCAGGGCATATCCCCGGCGCGCAGTGCGCGGCGTTTACTGACAACCTGGGGCCTGACGGGCGCTTTTTGCCGGCCGATCAGCTCAGGCAGCGCTTTGCCGAAAAGCTGGCCGGGCGGGCACCGGAGCACGTGGTGTCTTACTGCGGGTCGGGGGTGACGGCATGCCACAACCTGTTTGCACTGGCGCTGGCAGGTTACCCGCTGGGCAAGCTGTATGCCGGGTCGTGGAGTGAGTGGATCACTGATCCGAAGCATGGGGTGGCCACCGGCGAATAGGTACCTCAGCCGCGAGCAGGGCATGGAGGGACGTTACTGGCCCTCCACCAGCCACTGCGGAATCCGCCGTTCCAGGTAGTACCCGGGCCTGCGCAGGCTGCCATCGACAAAGCCCACATGGCCGCCGCGGCGGTGCAGCTCGAAACGGGTCTGGGGGGCCAGTTCCCGCGCGGTCGGCAAGCTATGGCTGGACACGAACGGGTCGTCACTGGACTGAATGATCAGCGTTGGCGTGCGGTTCTGGCCAAGAAAGAAGTGGCTCGACGAGCGGCGATAGTAGTCGTGTACATCGCGAAAACCGTTCAAGGGTGCCGTGACCTTGCCGTCGAACTCCCAGAACGTGCGCAAGTTACTCAGCTGGCCCAGGCGGTCGAGTTCGGCCAACCGGTCATGCTGGCCCTGGGCATGGAAGTGCCGCTGCTTGAGTTGTACATACGCCAGCATTTCGCGCATGAAGTGCGCCTGGTACACCTTGGAAAATCCCTGGCCGATGCGGTCTGCGCAGTGGTCCAGACGAAACGGTACCGAGACCGCTACCGCAGCCTCCAGCTGGCTGGCGACGCCGCTTTCACCCAGGTATTTCAACAACACATTGCCGCCCAGCGAATAGCCCACCACATACAGCGGTGCCAGTGGGCGCTGGGCGCGCAGGTGGGCGATGATCTCCGCCAGGTCTTCGCTGGCGCCGGAGTGATAGCTTCGGGGCAACAGGTTGGGTTCGCCCGAACAGCCGCGCCAGTTCACCGCCACGCTGGCCCAGCCCCGGGCTTGCAGGGCTTGCTGCAAGCCCTTCACATAGGGTGAGTGAGAGGAACCGGTCAGCCCGTGCAACACCAGTACCAGCGGCGCCTGCGGCTGGTGTGGGCCATGCCAGTCCAGGTCGATGAAGTCGCCATCAGCCAGCCACAGGCGCTCCCGGTTGCGCGCAAGCGCCGGCAGCTTGCGCCACAGGGGGCCCCACAATGTTTGCAGATGCGGGTTGGACAGGCCGATGGCCGGACGGAAAGGGGCGCTGAGGCTAGGCATGCTGGGCGACTCGTGATGTGCCGGCCTAGAGTGCCACGAAACAGCGCCTTTGTACCTGCGCTATTGGTCGAGCGCGGTCGGTTTGGATAATGGCAATTGCTCGGTAACCGGGCCGCTGGTGACGAATACCTGTGGGGCCTGCAGCCAGACTTGCGCCGCTTCACGCAGATTGGCAGGCGTAAGCGCCGACAGTTTACCGAGGAAGGTGCCCAGGTGGTCTGGCGCCAAGCCTTGGTGGCTGTAGGTGGCCAAGGCCTGGGCCATTCTCGCGCGGTCTGCCAAGCTGTCGTGCAATCTACCGGCGATCTGGTTCACCGCCATGTCGCATTCGGCCTGGCTGGGGCCGTGTTCACGCAGGCATGCCAGAATCGCCGACACCAGCGCGCCAGAGGCGTCCCGGTACTGGGGGGCGATGTCCCAGTGGATCTGCAACTGGCTGGCGGCATCCAGCGGCCTCAGGTCGCAGGAGATGGCGTAGGTGAGGTTGCGCAGGGTGCGCAATTCCTGGGTAAGGCGCGACTCGTAGCTACTGCCCAGGATTGCGTTGAGCAGATACAGGGCCGGGAACACCGGATCCTGGGCCGATACGTTCGTTGCAAGGGTGAGCGTTGCCTGGGTGGTACTGCTGGCCGCAGCGAGATTCAGGTCCAATGCCTGGTAGTCGGGAACCGATGGCGTGCGTTGCGCCGCCCAGCCTTGCGGCAGGGCCCGGACCAGGTCGTCGACAAGCTGCCGTGCTTCCTCGCGGGTCAGGTTGCCCACCAGGCCGATGTCGAGGTTGTTGGCCGAATATGCCTGTTGGTGGAACGCCCGGATCTGGTCATCGCCAATGCTGGCGATAGTCTGCGCCGTCAGGGTGGCCGCGTAGGGGTGGCCGCTGAAGATATGCGCGGTGGCCGCCTTGGTAATCCGCAGCAGCGGATGGTTGCCATACCTGGCCTGGCTGAATACGAGCCGTTCGCCGATTTTGGCCACATCGTCCGCGCGCAATGCCGGGCGGGCCAGCATCTCGGTCAGCAGTTGCATCGCGCTGTCGCGCAGTGCCGGCAGGCTCAGGGCGCGCAGGGTGACAAGGGCGCTGTCGTCGCTGATCCTCCTGCCCAGGATGGCGCCGAAACCGGCCATATCCTCGGCGAACCGCGTGGCGTCGAGTTGCCCGGTGCCTTGGTCGAGGCTGTACAGCACAAGTGCCGCAAGCCCAGGGTGGGCGCCGTCGAGTACGCTGCCTGCGCGAAAGCGTAATGCCAGGTCGAACATGGGCCGGTCATGGCGTGCGAGGAAGCTGACGCGGGTGCCTTCTGCCGTTCGCCAGTGCTCAGGGTGAGCCTGCAAGTCTGGAATGTGGCCAAGGTCGATACCCTGTGCCGAGTGTAGGTTGGCCATGGCCGCCAAGGCGGTGTCGTCAGCCGGGCCGTTGCACGTCAGCGGCAAGGGGGCCGGGGAGGGTACCTGGATCATGCTGTTGCTCCTGGCTGAAGGTAGCTGGTGGTCAACCGTTCGCGCCCCAGGTAGGCAAGTGCCACTTGCTGCACCTGTTGGCTGTCGAGGTCGCGGATGATCTGGATGTCTTGGTCCACGGCCGCGACGGCGATGCCGGCAGCGGCGGCCTCGCCGATTCGCTCTGCTTGGGCCACCTGGCTGTCAGTGAACAGGCGGCGGGCAAGCATGCGCAATTTCGCGCGTTCAAGCTCAGCAGTGGGCACCGCAGTGTTGCGCAGTGCTTCGAGGTGCTGGCAAACAGCGTGTGCAGCCTGTTCTGGCGTGCTGTTCATGCTGTTCACGTACGCTGACAGGGTCAGCAGCGTGTCACCCTGCAACCAGGGCTGGTAGGTGATGCTGATGCCGGTGAGCAGGCGTTTGTCCCGTACCAGGTCACTGTAGAGCCTGGCGCTGAACCCCTCGGCCAGCACCTCGCGGATCAACTCGAGGGCAGGAGCGGTGGCTGCATCCGCTGCGGTGGCCCTGCTCGGAACGTTGAACGACATGAACAGCCCTTCGCGTAACCCGGGCAGGCTCACGGTTTGCGTGCGCGCCTGCAACGGCGGGTCTTGCCGTGGTGCGGGGCGCTGCGGCACTTGCGCGCTCGGCAGGCTGGCGAAGTACTGCTCTACCTGGGTGCGCAGGGTTGCCAGGTCGATGCCGCCAACCACCACCAGCGTGGCGTTGTTGGGCCGGTACCAGGTTGCATACCAGGTTCGCAGCGTTTCCAGTCCTATATCGGCAAGGTCGGCCTGGGAACCGAAGCTCGGTTGCCCGTAGGCATTGCCGCCATGGGCCAGCGCCAGGTGAAGGTCGTACGCCTGTTGGTCTGGGTGGTTGTCCAACTTGAGGCGCCTTTCGTCCTCGACGGCTTTCTTTTCCCGGTCCAGTTCTGCCTGGCCGAAGGTCGCGCTGTTCATGGCATCGGCCATGATCTCCAATGCGATTGGCAGGCGAGCGACCGGCAGCGTTATCTCATACGCCGTCGCCTCTTCATGGGTGCTGGCATTGGCGTTGCCGCCCAGGCGGGCGATCACTCGCGAGTATTGGCCGGCGGCAAGTTTGCTGCTGCCTTCGAAAATCAGGTGTTCCAGGAGGTGGGACAGGTTGCTGTGGCCCGCGGGCTCATGGCTGGAACCCACGTGATACCAAAGTTGCACGGCGGCCAGCTGGCTGGTGTGGTCTGGCCGCAGGTAGACGGACAAACCGTTGCTCAGGGTGAAGTGCTGCAGTGGCAAGGGGGCGGCTGAAGCCACAGATGCCAGTCCTGCCGAGACCTGGTCGAGGGTGACGGGCGCAGGTGAAGTCATCGCTGAAGTGCTCCGGTTGGGTGAACCGCAACAGCTTCAGCGAAATGGCACCGTAGGCAGCGCTACATAGTTAGCCCCGCTGCCACAGCGCGTAATACACCTGGCCGGTTTTTTTCTCGCGATGCAGGCGCCAGTTGCCGGGCAGTTGCAGGGCCGACGGTGCTGCTTCGCTCTCGGTGTAGACCCAGGCTTGCTCGCTGAGCCACTGGTGCTGCTCCAGCAGGTTGCAGGTGTTGGCCAGTAGGTCCTGGTGGAATGGCGGGTCGAGGAACACCACGTCGAACTGCTGCTTGGCCGGGTTCTGCAGGTAGCGCAGGGCATCGGCTTGCAGGATTTGCCCGCGCGGGCAGCGGAGGATCTCCAGGTTGTTTTTCAGGTTGGCGATGGCCGCCGGGTTGCTGTCCAGTGCCACCGCGTCTTCAGCGCCGCGGGACAGGGCTTCGAGCACGAGGGCGCCACTGCCGGTGAAGGCGTCCAGTACCCGAGCGCCCTCGATGTAGGGCGCCAGCCAGTTGAAGACGGTTTCGCGCACACGGTCGGGCGTTGGCCGCAGGCCTTCACCATCCGGCACCGCCAGGCGACGGCTGCGCCACTCGCCGGCGATGATGCGCAGGTGGCCCTGGCCCTTGCTTTGCCCGGTTTGCGGGCGGGCGGGGGGGGTGGATCTTGGCATTAGTGCTCCGGTACCCCGAGCGGCTGCTCGGAGGGCTTGTCAGTGGGTGCTGGCAGCGGTTTCTGTGGCACTTTCGGGCCAACGGTGACGATCACCAGTTTATCGGCTGACAGGTGTTTGTTCATGGCGGCCTTGACCTGCTCGACAGTGAGGGCCTGGGACTGCTGCATGAAGTCCTCCAGCCAGGTCAGCGGCAAGTTGTAGAAGCCGATGGCGCCCAGCTGGCCGACGATGCTGGCATTGCTGGCATTGGACAACGGGAAGCTGCCGGCCAGTTCGCGCTTGGCATCGTCCAGCTCTTGCTGGGTAGGGCCGGTCTTGAGGTAGTCGGCGAGAATGCCCTGCACCAGCTTGAGCGTGCCCTCGCTGAGTTCGGCACGGGTTTGCAGGTTGATCATGAACGGGCCGCGCACCTGCATCGGGCTGAAGACCGAGTAAACGCCGTACGTCAGGCCGCGTTTTTCCCGCACTTCGCTCATCAGCCGGGTACCGAAGGCACCGCCGCCGAGGATCTGGTTACCCAGCGACAGTGCAGGCCAGTCCGGGTCCTGGCGGTCGATACCAAGCTCGGCCAGCATCAGGTGGGTCTGCTTGGACGGGAAATCGATGTGGGTCAGGCCGGGCTTGGCCTCGGCCGGCTGCGCCGGCACGGGCAGCGCCGGGCCTTTGGGGAGCCCGGCGGACACCTGGGCGGCGATGGCTTCGGCTTCGGCGCGGCTGAGGTCGCCGACCAGGGCGATCACGGCGTTGCCACCGGTGTAGGCCTTGGCATGGAAGGCGCGCAGTTGGGCCAGGCCGATGCCGTTGATGCTTTCGGCAGTGCCGTCGCTGGGGTGGGCGTAGGGGTGGTGGCCATAGAGGTTGGCGAACAGCGCTTTGCCAGCGATTTTGCCAGGGTTCTGCTTCTCGTACTCGAAGCCGGCCAGCATCTGGTTCTTGATGCGCTTGAGCGCGTCTTCAGGGAAGCTCGGCTTGCCGGCGACTTCGGTGAACAGCTTGAGTGCCGGCTCGCGCTTGTCCTTGGCGCTGAGGCTGCGCAGCGAGGCCACGGCCATGTCACGGTAGGAGCCGTTGCCAAAGTCTGCGCCCAGGCTCTCGAAGCCTTCGGCGATGGCGGTCACGTCCTTGCCGGCCACGCCTTCGTTGAGCATGGCGTTAGTCAAGGCAGCCAGGCCTGGCGTGCCGCCGTCCTGGCTGCTGCCGGCGGCAAAGGTCACGCGCAGGTCGAACATCGGCAGCTCGCGCGCCTCGACGAACAGCACCCGGGCCCCTTCGGCGGTGTTCCAGTGCTGGATGTTCAGCTGGCGCCGGCTCGGCGCCTTGCCGTCCAGCTCGGCCAGGGATTGCAGGGTGTTGGCCGGCCGGGCCGCGGTGTTGTCGGCCTGGGCGGCGTTGTCGGCCAGGGCCGGGGCAGCCAGCACCGCTGCCAGCGCCAGGGCGCGGATACCGGTGGCCAACAGGGTTGGGCGTGGTGCGCGACGATCACTCATGAGCGGACTCCTCGGGCAGTACATGGGCAACGCTCAGGCGTTCGCGGGTGAAATAGGTGCGCGCGGCGTTCTGGATGTCCTGCGGGGTAACGCGCTTGAGCTCGTCCAGTTCGCTGTCGATCAGCTTCCAGGACAGGCCGACGGTTTCCAGTTGGCCGATGGTGGTGGCCTGGCTGCTGATGGAGTCGCGGTCATAGACCAGGCCGGCGATAACCTGGGCGCGTACGCGCTCCAGTTCTTCGGCGCTGGGGGGGGTGGTTTTGAGTTCGTCGAGCAGTTGCCACACGCCCTTCTCGACGTCGGCCAGGGTTTTCTGCTTCTGAACGTTCGGCGTGGCCGAAATCAGGAACAGGCTGTCGCCACGGGTAAAGGCGTTGTAGCTGGACGAAGCACCGGCCACCAGCTCCTGGCCACGCTCCAGGCGCGCCGGCATGCGGGCGCTGTAGCCGCCGTCGAGCAGCGCCGAGATCAGGCGCAGGGCGTGTACGGTGCGGGGGTCCTTGGCCGTGGCCAGGCCGGGCACGTTGAACCCGTAGATCAGGCTTGGCAGTTGGGTGCGCACGTGCAGGGTCAGCTGGCGCTGGCCGGGTTCTGCGAGTTCCAGTGGCAGCTTGGCCGGTGGCACGGTGCGCTTCGGGATGCTGCCGAAGTACTTCTGGGCCAGGCCTTTGACCTCGTCGGGGGTGACATCGCCGACCACTACCAGCGTGGCATTGTTGGGGGCATACCAGGACTCGTACCAGTGGCGCAGTTCCTCGACCTTCATGCGCTCCAGGTCGGCCATCCAGCCGATGGTCGGGGTATGGTAGCCGCTGGCAGGGTAGGCCATGGCGCGGAACAGCTCGAAGGCCTTTGCAGTGGGCTGATCGTCGGTACGCAGGCGGCGCTCTTCCTTGATGACCTCGATTTCCTTGCTGAATTCGTCGGCTGGCAGGCGCAGGCTGGCCAGGCGGTCGGCCTCCAGTTCCAGGGCTACGGGCAGGCGGTCACGCGCCAGCACCTGGTAGTAGGCGGTGTAGTCGTCGCTGGTGAAGGCGTTCTCTTCGGCGCCCAGGTCGCGCAGCACGCGTGAAGCTTCGCCGGGGCCGAGCTTGGCGCTCCCCTTGAACATCATGTGCTCCAGGGCGTGCGACAGGCCGGTCTGGCCCGGGGTTTCGTAGCTGGAACCGACCTTGTACCAGATCTGCGAGACCACCACCGGGGCGCGGTGGTCTTCGCGCACCACGACCTTGAGGCCGTTGTCGAGGATGAATTCGTGGGTGGGTTGCACATCGGCGGCGAAGGCCGCGAGCGGCAGGCAGAGCGTGCCGAGCAACAGGCCAGCGGCGCGGCGGGCTAGAGCATTCATACGGTGTTTAACCTGTTCGGCGGCCCGCTGGGTTTAGCGTCGACGGGCCAGGAGGTGCTAGGATACTGATCCGGTTGCCTGGCGACCATGCCTGTCGCCGTTCTGGCCCACAGGACACTAAGACAAAACATTGCGCATGAACCAGCCGGCTTCAAGATAGTCTGTTCTGCGTAGAGAGAATTCCCGATCCGCCGTAGCTGGCGCATCGCTACCCTGAGATAGCCGTCTTCCATGTTTGGTTCCAACGACGACAAGAAAGCGCCGGCCGAGGCTGGTGAAAAGAAAGGCCTGTTCAGCTGGTTTCGCAAGAAGCCGCAACAACCTGTGGACGCTGGCGTTCCCGCCAGTGAAGCCCCCGCTGTCGAGCAACCTGTAGCCGCTCCGGTCGAGGCCCCCGCTGCTGAAGCGCCGCAGCCTGAGGCGCCCGCGCCTGCCCCGGCAGCCGAAGCGCCGGCGCCGGTCGCTGTGCCGCCGTTGCCGGCCGCTGAACCCGAGCCGCTGGTTTCCCCGCCGCCGGTAGCGCCCGCGCCGCAACCCGTTGCCCCTGCGCCGGTGCCAGCGGCTGTGGTGGACGTCGCCCGTACCGAGCCTGCGCCGGTCAGCAACCTGGTACTGCCGGTGGCCGAAGAGCCGGTAGCGCTGGTGCCGGACCTGGAACCCAAGGCGCCACCGGCGATCCCCGAGCGCCCTGCACCTGAGGTGGTTGCCCCGCCGGCCGTGGCTGCCACAGCCGTCGAGGTCGCGCCAGAGCCAGCGGCAGCGCCGGCCGAACAGGCCAGGCCTGGCTTCTTTGCCCGCCTCAAGCAGGGCCTGTCGAAGACCAGTGCCTCCATTGGCGAGGGGATGGCCAGCCTGTTCCTGGGCAAGAAAGTCATCGACGACGACTTGCTCGACGAGATCGAAACGCGCTTGCTGACCGCCGACGTGGGCGTGGAAGCCACGTCGACCATCGTCCAGAACCTGACCCAGAAAGTCGCCCGCAAGCAACTGGCCGATGCCGACGCCCTGTACAAGTCGCTGCAGGAAGAGCTGGCGGCATTGCTGCGTCCGGTCGAGCAGCCCCTGAAAGTGCAGGCGCAGAACAAGCCCTACGTGATCCTGGTGGTAGGCGTGAACGGCGCCGGCAAGACCACCACCATCGGCAAACTGGCGAAAAAACTGCAACAGGAAGGCAAGAAGGTGATGCTGGCCGCCGGCGATACCTTCCGCGCCGCAGCGGTCGAGCAGTTGCAGGTGTGGGGTGAGCGTAACCAGATTCCGGTCATCGCCCAGCACACCGGTGCCGACTCCGCATCGGTCATTTTCGACGCCGTGCAGGCCGCCAAGGCCCGCGGTGTGGATGTGCTGATCGCCGACACCGCCGGCCGCCTGCACACCAAGGACAACCTGATGGAGGAGCTGAAGAAGGTGCGCCGGGTCATCGGCAAGCTCGACGCCGAGGCGCCGCACGAGGTGCTGCTGGTGCTCGACGCCGGTACCGGGCAGAACGCCATCAGCCAGGCCAAGTACTTCAACCAGAGTGTCGAATTGACCGGCCTGGCCCTGACCAAGCTCGATGGCACCGCCAAGGGCGGGGTGATCTTCGCCCTGGCCAAGCAGTTCAAGTTGCCGATCCGCTTCATCGGTGTCGGCGAAGGCATCGACGACCTGCGGACCTTCGAAGCGGAGCCTTTCGTCAAGGCTCTGTTCGCCGAGCGAGACTGACCATGATCCGATTCGAACAGGTTGCCAAGCGCTATCCCAATGGTCATGTCGGTTTGCATGAGCTGAGTTTCCGGGCGCGCCGGGGCGAGTTCCTGTTCGTGACCGGCCACTCGGGCGCCGGCAAGAGCACCTTGCTGCGCCTGCTGCTGGCCATGGAGCGCCCGACCAGCGGCAAGCTGATGCTGGCCGGGCAGGACCTGGGCCAGATCAGCAACGCCCAGATCCCGTTCCTGCGCCGGCAGATCGGCGTGGTGTTCCAGAACCACCAACTGTTGTTCGACCGCACGGTGTTCAACAACATCGCCCTGCCGCTGCAGATTCTGGGCTTGTCCAAGGCCGAGATCGCCAAGCGCGTCGATTCCGCCCTGGAGCGCGTGTCGCTGGCTGACAAGGGCGAGCTGTTCCCGGCTGACCTGTCCACCGGGCAGCAGCAGCGGGTCGGCATTGCCCGGGCAATCGTCCACCAGCCCGCGCTGCTGCTGGCCGATGAACCCACCGGTAACCTCGACCCGCGGCTGGCCGCAGAAATCATGGGGGTATTCGAGGACATCAACCGCCTGGGTACTACGGTTTTGATCGCCAGCCACGACCTGGCACTGATTGCGCGCATGCGTCACCGCATGCTGACCTTGCAGCGCGGCCGCTTGATCGGCGATGGGGAGGCCGGGCAATGAGCACTACACGTACGCCAAAGGTTTCCGAGCGCGTTGCGCCGAAGCCAGCCGACCCGCAGCCGGCGAAGAAAAAACGCGGCGAAGACGATGACGGCCCGGACTTCCGCACGTTGTTGCACGCCTGGCTGGAAAGCCACCGTGCCAGCCTGGCTGACAGCCTTCGCCGGCTGGGCAAACAGCCTATCGGCAGCTTCTTCACCTGCCTGGTGATGGCCGTCGCGCTGAGCATGCCGATGGGCCTGTCGTTGCTGTTGAAGAACGTCGAGCAACTGGGCGGTTCGTGGCAGCGCGCGGCGCAGATTTCGCTGTACCTCAAGCTGGATGCCGGCAGCCGTGATGGCGAGGCGCTGCGTGACGAGATCAAGGGCATGCCCGGCGTGGCAGACGCGCAGTATGTCAGCCGCGAGCAGGCGCTGGAGGAATTCCAGCAGCAGTCCGGTCTGGGCGAGGCCTTGCGCGAACTGCCGGAAAACCCGCTGCCAGGTGTGGTGGTAGTCACCCCGACCGAGGTCGACAAGCCCGCCCTTGAAGCCTTGCGTCAGCGCCTTGCGGAGCTGCCGCGGGTGGATGTGGCGCAACTGGACCTGGTCTGGGTCGAGCGGCTGGCGGCGATCCTCAAGCTGGGTGACCGGTTCGTCTTCGGTCTGGCGGTGATGCTTATTTCTGCACTGCTGTTAGTAATCGGTAACACAATTCGTCTACATATCGAAAACCGCCGCATCGAGATCGAAGTAATCAAGCTGGTCGGCGGCACCGACGCCTACGTACGCCGGCCTTTCCTGTACATGGGCGCATTGTATGGCCTGGGTGCAGGGCTGCTGGCGTGGGGGATCCTGGCGTTTGGCCTGAACTGGCTGAACGAGGCGGTGGTAGGGCTTTCCGGGCTATACGGCAGTGACTTCGCCCTGGGCGGAGTGCCGGGGTCCGATGGTCTGTCGCTCTTGATCGGAGCGGTGTTGTTGGGGTATATCGGTGCATGGATTGCAGTCGCCCGCCACTTGAACGAGCTGGCACCGCGATAGTTTTTACAGGCCAGCATTGACATTTTGTTCACGATGGAACTTGTACCGTCGTCCCAGGTCAATGTTGGCAGCGCCCAAAAAGCGCGAGTCTAGTAAGTCGGAGGTTCTTGAATGACCACATCGTTGCAACCTGCCTATGCCTTGGTACCCGGTGCAAACCTGGAAGCCTATGTGCACACGGTCAACAGCATCCCGCTGCTGACGGTCGAGCAGGAGCGTGATCTGGGCGAGCGTCTCTATTATCAGCAGGATGTCGAGGCCGCTCGTCAAATGGTGATGGCCCACCTGCGTTTCGTCGTACATATCGCCCGTAGCTATGCTGGTTATGGGCTGGCCCAGGCTGACCTGATTCAGGAAGGCAACGTTGGCCTGATGAAGGCCGTCAAACGCTTCAACCCTGAAATGGGCGTGCGCCTGGTGTCGTTCGCCGTGCACTGGATCAAGGCCGAGATCCACGAGTTCATCCTGCGCAACTGGCGCATCGTCAAGGTGGCTACCACCAAGGCCCAGCGCAAGCTGTTCTTCAACCTGCGCAGCCAGAAGAAGCGCCTGGCCTGGTTGAACAACGACGAAGTGCATCGTGTGGCGGAGAGCCTTGGTGTCGAGCCGCGTGAAGTGCGCGAGATGGAGAGCCGCCTCAGCGGGCAGGACATGGCGTTCGACCCGGCAGCGGAAGCTGACGACGACAGCGCGTTCCAGTCCCCTGCGCATTACCTGGAAGACCACCGGTACGACCCGGCGGTGCAACTGGAGGATGCCGACTGGAGCGACAACTCCACCAGCAACCTGCACGAAGCGCTGCAAGGGCTGGACGAGCGCAGCCGCGACATTCTCTACCAGCGCTGGTTGGCTGAAGAGAAGGCCACCCTGCATGAGCTGGCAGACAAGTACAGCGTTTCGGCTGAGCGGATTCGCCAGCTGGAGAAGAATGCGATGAACAAGGTCAAGGCACTGATCGCAGCCTGATCGGGCCTTTGTTGCACAGAAAAGCCGCTGGCTCCGACGGAGCGAGCGGCTTTTTCATTTGTGCCGGCACTGCATTCAAAGCTTTCTGGATGAGTCGAGCTGCATCAGGTAGCTGGGGCCACCCAGCTGGCTCATTTGCCGGCGAATCCACCCGGCACGGCTTGCCACGTAGGCGCTCGGCCGGCTGGCACTCCACTTGATCGGGCTGGGCAATACTGCGGCCAGTTGCGCTGCCTGCTGGCGGGTGAGCTGGCTGGCATCGACACCAAAGTGATAGCGCGCCGCTGCCTGGGCGCCGAATACGCCTTTGCCCCACTCGGCGCTGTTCAGGTAAACCTCGAGAATGCGTTCCTTGGACCAGAACAGTTCGATCAGTGCCGTGAACCAGGCTTCCAGCCCTTTGCGGAACCAGCTGCGCCCCGACCACAGGAACAGGTTCTTGGCCACCTGCTGGGTCAGGGTGCTGGCGCCACGAATGCTGCCGCCGCGCTCGTTGTAGGCCAGCGCAGCCTGGATAGCCGGGATGTCGAAGCCCCAGTGGCTGGCGAACTTCTGGTCTTCGCCGGCAATGACCGCGACCTTGAGTTCATCGGAGATGTTCTGCCACGGCTCCCATTCGCGCTGCAGGTCGATGGGATCGCCATTGACCCAGGATTGCACCTTGCGCTCGACCATCAGCGCCGTGCCGGGCGGCGGCACCCAGCGGAACACCAGCACCAGCACGATGCTGCAGGCAGCGAACCAGAGCAGGGCACGGAAGAGGCGGCGAACAAGGGATGGCAGCATGACGATGGCTTGGCCGTACGGGTGGAAGAGGCCATTATACAGACCCGATCCAAGGAGTCGTCCCATGCTTCGCAGCTTCCTGATGCTTGCCGCCTTTTTCGGCTTTACCGGAGTCGCACTGGGTGCCTTCGCCGCCCACGGCCTGAAAAACCGGCTGACGGCCGACTACCTGGCGGTGTTCCACACCGGCGTGACCTACCAACTGGTGCATGCGCTGGCGATTCTTGCGGTTGCCGTGCTCTCGGCGCACCTGCCCGGGCGCCTGGTGGGCTGGGCAGGTGGGCTGTTTGCGGTGGGTATCGTGCTGTTCTCCGGCAGCCTGTACCTGCTGGCCCTCAGCGGCCTGACCAAGCTGGGCATCATCACCCCGATCGGCGGCCTGTGCTTCCTGGCCGGCTGGCTATGCCTGGGGTTGGCGGCCTGGCGGCTGGGCTGACCAGTTGGTCCACAATCGCGACTAATGGCGCGCACCGCCCTTGGGTTGCGGGGCGGTTCGGCGCTAGAATGCGGGCCCCAAAGAATAATGGTGGCCGTGCGCATGCGCATTCAACTGAACGGTGAACCTTACGAACTGCCTGCCGGCGAGAGCGTTGCAGCCCTGCTGACGCGCCTGGAGCTCAGTGGGCGCCGTATCGCCGTGGAACTGAACCTGGATATCGTGCCGCGTAGCCAGCACGAGAGCACCCTGCTGAACGAAGGCGACCAGGTCGAAGTGGTCCACGCGATCGGTGGCGGCTGACAGCAGCCTGGTGGTTCACAAGCAAGCCCTGCAACCTTTTCCCGAGGAACAACGATGAGCAACGTTCGCAGCGACAAGCCCTTCATTCTGGCCGGGCGCACGTTCCAGTCGCGCCTGCTGGTCGGCACCGGCAAATACCGTGACATGGAAGAGACCCGCCTGGCTACAGAGGCCTCGGGTGCCGAGATCGTCACCGTGGCCGTGCGCCGGACCAACCTTGGCCAGAATGCGGGTGAGCCGAACCTGCTCGACGTGTTGTCGCCCGACAAGTACACCATCCTGCCCAATACCGCAGGCTGCTTCGACGCCACCGAGGCCGTGCGTACCTGCCGCCTGGCCCGCGAGCTGCTGCAAGGCTACAAGTCCCACGAGTCGCGGACCTTGGTCAAGCTCGAAGTGCTGGCGGACCAGAAGACCCTGTTCCCCAATGTGATCGAAACCCTCAAGGCCGCCGAAGTGCTGGTCAAGGATGGTTTCGACGTGATGGTCTACACCAGCGATGACCCGATCATTGCCCGCCAGCTGGCTGAGGCGGGCTGCATCGCGGTGATGCCGTTGGCCGGCCTGATCGGCACCGGCCTGGGTATCTGCAACCCGTACAACCTGCAGATCATCCTGGAAGAATCGAAAGTCCCGGTGCTGGTCGATGCCGGCGTGGGCACCGCTTCCGACGCCACCATCGCCATGGAAATGGGCTGCGAGGCGGTGCTGATGAACTCGGCCATTGCCCACGCCCAGCAGCCGGTGTTGATGGCCGAAGCCATGAAGCACGCCATCGTCGCCGGTCGCATGGCCTACCTGGCCGGCCGGATGCCGAAAAAACTCTATGCCAGCGCCTCTTCGCCGCTGGATGGTCTGATCAAGTAAGAGCCCCAGATGACTGATTCGCAAGATACGCCGATCGCCGCCGACGGCGACCAGCGCCCACACCGCCGCATCAAGAGTTTCGTGATGCGTGCAGGGCGCATGACCGAAGGCCAGCAACGCGGCCTGGACCAAGGCGGCCCGCTGTACATCCTGCCGTTGGCCGACAGCCCGGTGGACTACGACCAGGTATTCGGCCGTTGCGCGCCGCGTACCCTGGAGATCGGCTTCGGTATGGGGCATTCCCTGCTGGAAATGGCCACCGCCGCGCCGGAGCAGGACTTCATTGGTGTAGAAGTACACCGTCCCGGTGTTGGTGCGTTGCTCAACGGTGTGCTGACCCAGGGTTTGAAGAACCTGCGGGTGTATGACTGCGATGCCATCGAAGTGTTGAACCGCTGCGTGGCCGACAACAGCCTCGACCGCCTGATGCTGTTCTTCCCCGACCCTTGGCACAAGGCGCGCCACCACAAGCGCCGTATCGTGCAGCTGGAGTTCGCCGAGCTGGTGCGGCGCAAGCTCAAGCCCGGTGGCGTGTTCCACATGGCCACCGACTGGGAGCCGTATGCCGAGTACATGCTGGAAGTGATGAGCGCTGCGCCGGGCTATCGCAACCGCGCAGCAGACGGTACCTACGTGCCGCGCCCCGAAGAGCGCCCGATCACCAAGTTCGAACGCCGCGGCGAGCGGCTGGGGCATGGGGTGTGGGATTTGAAGTTCGAGAAGGTGGACTGATCGGCTGAATTGGCCTTTCGGTACGCTGTGGCCTGTAGAAATGCAGGCATGCGCGACCACTTCGATGACGCCCGTTAAAGGCTAGTCAAGTGGTAGGGCTGCCCTGGTTTGCCGGGGCAGCTTTTAGAATCTGCGCCCCGCTTGTTTCCTGCGCTGATCGACTAGCGCGATCGGTGTAGGAGCGGCCTTGTGTCGCGATGGGCTGCAAAGCAGCCCCGGCTATCTCAAGCCTTCTGCTGGCAGTGCCGACCTCTTCGCGGGTAAACCCGCTCCTACAGTGATCGCGCATGCTTCCAGAAACTGGGCAAGACAGAATGTCCCACAAGCGTTCAGCCAGAGGCTGTGTCTCAGCCGCGCCGGTCGGCCACCACGCCAATCAGCACCACGACCACCAGCAGCACCGGCGCCAGTGCGTAGTTGTTGAACTGGCTCAGCCCCTTCACCACCCAGGGTGTGGCATAGATCAGTGCCGCGCCGCTGCCGACCATCACCATCACCGCCATGAACGGTACGCGCAGAGCGCCACCCAGGCTGCCCAGTCGTTGTTCGGCCCAGCCTTTGACGTCGCTGCCGAACAGCACCAGCAGGCAGCCTACCAAGGCCAGCGAAATTTCTGACAGGTTGCCGCGGCTCCAGCGGGAAACCGTCGCGAGCAGATCAAGTACCAGATCCATGGGTCATCCTTAGGTCAAGAAATACTGCAGCAGGTCATTGAGGAATAGCTGGCCCCTTGGCGTGGCCACCAGTCGATCCGGTTCGACCTGCAAAAGGCCCTTTTGTTCGGCTGCCCGACGGGCTTCGCGCAACTGCTCCAGCGGCAAGCCGGTGCGCTGGGTGAACAGCTGGGCTTCCACGCCATCGGTCAGGCGCAGGGCGTTCATCAGGAACTCGAACGGCAACTCGTCGACTGGCAGCAGCTTCTCACCGGCTTTGTACGGTTTGGCCAGGTTCAGGTAGTCCTTGGGCAAGCGAGTCTTCCAGGTGCGCAGGATACGGCCGTCAGCGAAGGTCAGTTTGCCGTGGGCGCCGGCGCCGATGCCGATGAAGTCGCCAAAACGCCAGTAGTTGAGGTTATGCCGCGCAGCGCGGCCGGCCTGAGCATAGGCCGAGACCTCGTACTGGCGAAAACCATGCCCGGCCATCAGCGCCTGGCCGGCTTCCTGGATGTCCCAGAGAATGTCGTCCTCGGGCAGCTCCGGCGGCTGGTTCCAGAATACCGTGTTGGGTTCGACGGTCAGTTGGTACCACGACAGGTGCGTGGGTCCCAGGTCCATGGCTTGGCGCAGGTCGCCCAGGGCGTCTTCCAGCGACTGGTCGGGCAGGCCGTGCATGAGGTCCATGTTGAAGTTGTCGAACCCGGCGGCGCGCGCCATGCCGGCTGCGCGGACGGCTTCGTCACCATTGTGGATGCGCCCCAGGGCCTGCAGCTTGGCCGGCTGAAAGCTCTGCACGCCAATGGACAGGCGATTGATGCCGGTTTGCCGGTAGGCCTTGAACTTGTCCTGCTCGAAGGTGCCCGGGTTGGCCTCCAGGGTGATCTCGATGTCCGCTGCGAACGGTATGCGCTGCTCCACGCCGCGCAGCAGGCGGCCCAGGGCGCCTGCACTGAACAGGCTGGGCGTACCGCCACCGAAGAAGATCGAGCTGATCGGCCTGCCTTGCACCGCCGCCAGCTCCTGGTCCAGGTCGGTCAACAGTGCCGCGACGTAGGCGTCTTCCGGCAGCTCAGGGCCGGCCGCGTGGGAGTTGAAGTCGCAGTAAGGGCATTTACGCACGCACCACGGAATGTGGATGTACAGCGCCAGCGGCGGCAGGCTGGTAAAGCCCGCCGCGCCAGGGGTAGCCAGCGTTGCGATCATGCCAGGCCCAGGCGTTGGCGCAGCAGGGCCATGGCGCGGGCGCGGTGGCTGAGCTGGTTCTTGTCCACAGGTGCCAGGTCGGCGCTGGAGCAGTTGCGTTCGGGCACCCAGAACAGCGGGTCGTAGCCAAAGCCATGCTCGCCGCTGGCTTGGAACAGAATGCGCCCTTGCCACAGGCCCTCGCAGAGGATCGGGAGCGGGTCATCCGCGTGGCGTACCAGTGCCAGCACACAGACGAACTGTGCACCGCGCTCGGCTTCTGGCACGTCTTTCAGCGCGTCGAGCAGCTTGGCATTGTTTGCCGCGTCACCCTTGCCATCGGCATAGCGCGCCGAGTAGATACCCGGCGCACCGCCGAGGAAGTCCACGGCCAGGCCGGAATCGTCGGCCAAGGCCGGCAGGCCGGAAATACGTGCAGTGTTGCGCGCCTTGAGGATGGCGTTCTCGACGAACGACAAGCCGGTTTCTTCCGGCTCTACCTGGCTGAATTCGCCAATCGAGCGCAGTTGCACCGAGTGGCCGAGCATGGCCTGGAGTTCCTTGAGTTTGCCGGCGTTGTGGCTGGCCAATACGAGTTGCTGGAAATTCATCATTCGCCTGGGAACACTTCCTGGTTGAAACTGAGGGAGTTGCTGATGCCGCCGGTTTCGATACTCTGCTTGAATCCTAGCGGGCTGCTGCGCACGGGGCGACGCATGGGGCGCTTTCCCCGGTGTGCGTCAGACCGCCAGCTGGCGCTCTTGCAGGTTAGGGCTGCTGACGCGGTAGATGCCGATCTCACCCAGAAGATTAGGCCAAAGCCGGCCACCCCACCCATTGCGGTGCTGGTGGTCGACCGCCAGGCGGTCGAGCACCTTGGCCCGGCGCTCATGCACCAGCTCTTCAAAGTCGGCGAACGTGCAGAAGTGAATGTTCGGTGTGTTGTACCAGGTATAGGGCATGAAGTCCGATACCGGCATGCGGCCTTTGGTCGCCAGGTACCAGCGGCAACGCCAGTGCCCGAAGTTGGGGAAGGTGATGATGCACTGGCGGCCCACGCGCAGCATCTCGTCGAGGATGCGATCGGGGTACTCCACGGCCTGCAGGGCCTGCGTCATGATCACCACGTCAAAACTGTTGCTGGCGAAGTTGCCCAAGCCTTTGTCCAGGTCTTGCTCGATGACGTTCACGCCCTTGGCCACGCAGGCGGCGATGTTGTCGGGGTCGATCTCCAGGCCATAGCCGGTGACCTGCTTGCGGTCACGTAGCGAGGCCAGCAGTTCGCCGCTGCCGCAGCCCAGGTCGAGTACCCGGCTGCCGGCGGGGATCCAGTCGTGGATGATTTCCAGATCGGCTCTCATGCTGTCCTCAGATGGCAATGCGGTTCATGTAGTTCGAGAAACCCTGCATGTAGCGAGGTGTGGGGATCAAGAAGGCATCGTGCCCATAAGGTGAGTCGATCTCCAGGTAGCAGACGTTCTTGCGCGCTGCCATCAGGGCGTCGACGATCTCCCGTGAACGGGCCGGGGAGAAGCGCCAGTCGGTGGTGAACGACATGATGCAGTAGTCCGCCTTGACGTTGGCCAGGGTGGCTGCCAGGTCGCCGCCGTGGGCGGCAGCCGGGTCGAAGTAGTCCAGGGCCTTGGTCATCAGCAGGTAGGTGTTGGCATCGAACCGCCCGGAAAACTCCTCGCCCTGGTAGCGCAGGTAGCTCTCGACCTGGAACTCGACGCTGTGAAAGTCATAGTTGAGCTTGTCGCTCTTGAGCTCGCGGCCGAATTTTTCACCCATCGAGTCATCGGACAGGTAGGTGATGTGGCCGACCATGCGCGCCAGCATCAAGCCCCGCTTGGGGATCACGCCCTGGTCCTGGAACGAACCGCCGTGGAACTCGGGGTCGGTGAGGATGGCCTGGCGTGCCACTTCGTTGAAGGCGATATTCTGCGCCGACAGTTTCGGTGCCGAGGCGATGTCGACGCAGTGGCGCACGCGCTCCGGGTAGCTCATGGTCCACTGTAGCGCCTGCATGCCACCCAGGCTGCCGCCAACGATGGCTGCCCACTGCTGGATGCCCAGGCGATCGGCCAGGCGCGCCTGGCTGTGCACCCAGTCTTCCACCGTCAGTACCGGAAACTCGGCGCCGTAGGGTTTGCCAGTGGCCGGGTTGACG
Source organism: Pseudomonas sp. PARCl1 (assembly GCF_947311875.1). Classification (NCBI taxonomy): domain Bacteria; kingdom Pseudomonadati; phylum Pseudomonadota; class Gammaproteobacteria; order Pseudomonadales; family Pseudomonadaceae; genus Pseudomonas; species Pseudomonas sp. PARCl1. The sequence goes on along the minus strand of NZ_CAMZMX010000009.1, from coordinate 90,895 downwards.
CTGCTGGGGCCGGTGCTGCCGTTGCAACCGCCGAGGTTGTTCAGGCTGACCACGAAGAAACGGTTGGTATCGATGGGCTTGCCAGGGCCGATGCAGCTGTCCCACCAACCCGGTTTACGGTCGTTGGCAGCATGATAGCCGGCGGCATGGTGGTGGCCAGACAGCGCATGGCAGATCAGCACGGCATTGCTCGCGCTGGCATTGAGGGTGCCGTAGGTCTCGTAGACCAGCTCGTAACTGGCCAGGGAGCGGCCGCAGGCCAGCGCCAGCGGTTCATCGAACCGGGCGGTTTGCGGTACTACCAGACCGACGGAATCTTCGGGAAAGACAGTGGACATCGACCCTGCTCACGCTTGACGGAGGCGTAAGTCTAAAGAGCGCTACCCCCAGCGGCAAGCGAAGGCTTGCCGCTGGGTGCATGCGGGGTCAGATCATGCGCCACAGCTCCTGGGGCATGCCGGCATAGGCAGCCAGCGGCGGCATGACGAACGACTGGATCACCTGAATCGCCAGGAAGGCGAAGATCGGCGAAATGTCCATGCCGCCCAGGTTGGGCACGATGCGGCGGAAGGGGGCCAGCACCGGCTCGCTGATCTGGTAGGCCAGTTCGGCGGCGGGGTTGTGGCTGTTGGGCGCAACCCAGGAAACGATCACCATCACGATCATCGCCACCCAGAAGATCTTCAGGAACAGCGAGGTAATGCCGATGATCGCCCACATCAGCAAGTGCAAGACGTCACCGAAGGTGCCATAGGTGACCATCAGCACAAAGGCCATCAGCAGCGCCTGGATCAGCACCGACAGCAGCAGCGACGAGGTGTCCAGGCCGCCAATGCTGGGGATGATGCGGCGGATCGGCTTGAGCAGCGGCTGGGTGGCGCGCACCGCGAACTGGCACAGCGGGTTGTAGAAATCGGCCTTGACCAGCTGCAGTACGAAGCGCAGCAACACGATCACCAAGTACAGGCTGACCAAGGTTTGCACCACGAAAATCGCGGCGCCGGAGAGTGCATTCATCGATAACTCCTTATTTGCCCAGTTGTTCGGCCAGTTCGGCGGAGCGTGTCGCGGCAGCCTGCAGGGCCTGCTCGACGATCGCCTCGAAGCCGCTGGCCTGGAACGACTTGATCGCCGCTTCAGTGGTGCCGGCGGGCGAGGTGACACGGCGGCGCAGTTCGGCGGCGTCTACATCGCTGGCGACCGCCATGCGGGCAGCGCCCAAGGCCGTGTGCAAGGTCAGTTGCGAGGCGGTTTCACGCGGCAGCCCAAGCTTTTCGCCTGCGGCAGTCATGGCCTCGATCAGCAGGAAGAAGTAGGCCGGGCCACTGCCGGAAACCGCGGTCACGGCGTCCAGTTGCTGTTCCTGCTCAAGCCACAGGGCCGTGCCGACCGCCGACAGCAGTTGCTCGGCCTGCTGGCGCTGTGCGGCGGACACCTCGGCGGTGGCGTACAGGCCGCTCACGCCCTGGCGCAGGAGCGCGGGGGTATTGGGCATGCAGCGCACCACGGGGCGCGCGCCCACCCAGCTTTGCAGGCTGGCGCAGGTGATGCCGGCAGCGATGGAAACGATGAGTTGGCCATCACGCAGGCTGGGTTGCAGGGCCTGGCAAACCGCTTTCATGACCTGTGGCTTGACCGCCAGCACGATCACGTCGGCGCCGTCGATGGCCTGGGCATTGTCCTCGAAGGTTTCGATGCCGTGTTCGGCCTGGATGCGGCTGCGGGTCTCGGCGCCCGGATCGCTGGCGCGAATCTGCGAGGCGTCCAGGCCCTGGGCACGCAGACCTCCGATCAGGCTGGCGGCCATGTTGCCGGCGCCGATAAAGGCAATACGAGTCTTGCTCATGTCAGGTCCTTGTGGAAAAGAGTGAGTAAAGCATGCAATCAGCCCTGGCCGGGGTTAAGTGGGGCGCGGGCGCCGAACAGGGCGGTACCGATGCGTACCCAGGTCGCACCTTGTGCAATGGCCGCTTCCAGGTCGTGGCTCATGCCCATGGACAAGGTGTCCAGCCCCAGGTGCTGCTGTTCCAGCAGGTTACGCAGGCTGGCGAAGGCGGCCTCCTGAGCGGCGCGGTCGTCGGTGGGTTCGGGGATCGCCATCAGCCCGCGCAGGCGCAGGTTGGGCAGGGCCGCCACGGCCTTGGCCAAGGCCGGCAGTTCGGCGGCGGCGCAGCCGGACTTGCTGTCTTCGCCACTGACGTTCACCTGCAGGCAGATGTTCAGCGGTGCCAGCCCGGCAGGGCGCTGTTCTGAAAGGCGTTGGGCGATTTTCAGGCGGTCCACGGAATGCACCCAGTCGAAATGCTCGGCAATGGCTTTGGTCTTGTTCGATTGAATGGGGCCAATGAAGTGCCAGATCAAGGGCAAGTCGACGAGTGCCTGCTGCTTTGTCAGGGCTTCCTGTAGGTAATTTTCCCCGAAATCGCACACGCCAGCGGCGTACAGCTCGCGGATCGCAGCGGCTGGCTTGGTCTTGCTCACGGCCAGCAGTTGGACGCTGGCCGGCTCACGCCCGGCTGCCTGTGCAGCACTGGCGATACGGGCGGAAATCGCGGAAAGGTTGTCTGCTAGGGTGGACATGGAGGGTGGCCGGCTAGTGTTGGGTTTGCGGCATTCTACCTACTTGAAAGCCTTTGGGGAGTCTCATGGATGTGACCGACCTGTTGGCACGGGCCGTGGCGGTGCAGGCTTCGGACCTGCACCTGGCGGCCGGCCAGACACCCATGCTGCGCCTGGACGGCGAGCTGCAGCGCATGGCCATGCCGCCGCTCGCCGCGGGCGCCTTGGTCGAGGGCATGGCAACCCTGCTCGATGACACGCAACGCGAGCAGTGGGCGCAAGGGGCTGAACTGGACCTGGCGCTGGCGCTGCCTGCCCTAGGGCGCTTTCGCGTGAACCTGTTTCGCCAGCTAAATGGGCCTGCGGCGACCTTCCGCCTGATCCCAGGGCGTATTGCCACGCTGGATGAGCTAGCGCTGACCGATGTGTTTCAGGCGGTGGTCCAGTACCGCGATGGTCTGGTGCTGGTGGGTGGGCCGACCGGCAGTGGCAAGTCCAGCACACTGGCAGCGTTGCTGGACCAGCTGAACCGCGAAAAGGCGCTGCACATCATTACCCTGGAAGACCCTGTTGAAGTTATCCACAGCAGCCAGCGTAGCCTGGTCAACCAGCGCGAGGTCGGCCGCCACAGCAGCGGCTTTGCCCAGGGGCTACGCAGCGCGCTGCGCCAGGACCCGGACGTGATCATGATCGGCGAGTTGCGCGACCTGCAGACCATTCGCCTGGCCTTGCAAGCGGCCGAGACCGGGCACCTGGTGCTGGCGACGGTACATGCGCGCTCGGCGGCCAGCAGCATCGAGCGGCTGGTGGAGGTATTTGCAGCCGATGAAAAGCCGTTGGTGCGGGCGATGCTGGCGGAGTCGTTGCAAATGGTGGTGGCGCAGGTGCTGGTACGCCGCGTGGGCGGTGGGCGGGTTGCAGCGCGGGAAGTGTTGGTGGCGACGCCGGCGGTGCGCAACCTGGTGCGCGAGGGGCGGATGGCGCAGTTGTGTTCGGTGATGCAGGCGGGTGGTGCGCAAGGGATGCGGACGATGGAAGGGGCATTGCGTGGGTTGCGAGAGAGGGGCCTGGTTGACGATTGATAGTGCCTCTACAGGCTCTCTCGCCAGCAAGCCAGCTCTCATAGAACAGTACATAACTTATTGATTTAGCCGGATCTTTGTGGGAGCGGGCGTGCCCGCGAACACCGGCATAGCCGGTGCCTGCCACCGCGTCGCCTGCTTCGCGGGCACGCCCGCTCCCACACAGGCCGCGTCGCGGTTACGAATCGAGTTCTCTGTGCGACAGCCCAGCCCGTAGGGCTGTGTGATCTCCCACAGGTTCACCACAGTTCTACAGATTTGTGGGGGAGCTGGCTTGCCGGCGATCGGGCCATTGCAGGTGGAAAAAGCTTAGCGCTTGGCCAGGCTCAGCTGCTGCTCTTTCGGCAGCACCCGTTTGGCGACCACGTAATGCTTCTGCCAGTAAGGCTTGCTCAGGTTGTCGATGCTCACCCGCTTGCCGCGGCGTGGCGCGTGGATGAAACGGTCGTTGCCCAGATAGATGGCCACGTGGTTCACCCGCCGGCTTTTGATGTTGAAGAAGATCAGGTCCCCTGGCTTCAACTCGCCCTTGGCCACTTTCACCCCATGGCCCTGGGCCATGGCATTGGAGGTGCGTGGCAAGTCTACGTTGGCCACGTCGTTGAAGGCGTACTTGACCAGGCCACTGCAGTCAAAGCCCTTTTTCGGGCTGCTGCCACCCCAAACGTAGGGGGTACCGAGTACATTGACCGCGCGGCTGAGCACATCGCTGCTCTGCTTGGGCGACATCGCGGCCACCTTGCCACCGCGCGTGCTGGCGGCGCTGACAGTGCGAGCATGGGGCGCAGTCTGCTTGACCGCTGCATGCCTCACGGAGGCATTGCTGGTGTAGCCGGTGAAGCCATTGGGAAGACGTTGCTCACGATTGGTGGCGTGGGCGGCCAGGGGCAATAATAGGCAGAGGGTCAGCCATGTCTTGAGTAAAGGCGGCATAGATGAAGCTCTTATGAATAGTTATGTGTTGGGCGCGCAACTTTATAACAGCTTTTTGATCAATTTATGATCCGTTGGTCGATTGGCAGGGTGCCATACGTCGGCCTGTGACAAAAAAGTCACATTTTTTCTTAGAAAATTTTTCCATAACCCACGAGGGCTAGGCATGAACAGTTATCAACAGGGAACGCCCTACCACGACACGCACAGCAAGACCATCGGCTACCTGCTGTGGATTTTCGGCTTCACCGGGTCGCATCGTTTCTACTACGGCAAGCCGATAACTGGCACCCTCTGGTTCTTCACCTTCGGCCTGCTGGGTATCGGCTGGCTGATCGACCTGTTTCTGATCCCGGCCATGGACCGCGAGGCGGACCTGAGGTTCCAGTCTGGGCGCATCGACTACAACATCGCCTGGGTCCTGCTGACGTTCCTCGGCGTGTTCGGCCTGCACCGGCTGTATCAGGGCAAGTGGGTGACCGCGATCATCTACTTCCTGACCGGTGGCCTGTTCCTGGTAGGGGTGTTGTACGACTTCTGGACACTCAATAGCCAGGTGTCCGAGCGCAACGCGGGGCGGGGCTGAGAGGGCAAGGGCTGCTTTGCAGCCCTGTCGCTAGGCAAGGCCGCTGCACCGGGGCGGCTCAAGTCTGACGGGGGCGCACAGCGCCCCGTTCAAAGGTTACTGGCGGGTCTGGCGCTGTTGCAGCAACAGGTTGGCAAAACCAGCGCCGGCGAGCTGTTTCTGCGCACCGGTCAGCTGTTCGCGGTTGCTGAACGGGCCGACCATCACGCGGTACCAGGTTTCTTCCTTGACCGTACCCGACTCCACCTTCACTGACTGCCCCAGCAGAATGATCTGGGCCCGCACCTTGTCGGCGTCGGCCTGTTTGCGGAACGAGCCCGCCTGCAGGAAGTACTGGGTGGTCGCTGCCGGCTTGATCACTGGCGGGGCCGGAGGCGGGGTTTGGCCAAGCAGTGCTGCCTGGGCCCGCGCCGTGTCGATTTTCGCCGCTTCAGCGGGGGTAACCGGTGTGACCGGCTGGGCCGGGACCGGGGGTGTTTTCTCCGGTACGGCCTCTGGCGGCACGATGACTTCCGACTCTGGCAGCAAGGTGTAGAAGTCGTACTTCGGTTTCACCGGCTGTTGCGGTGTGGCCTGGGCAGGCTTGCTGGTTTCGGCCACTTTGTCGGCCTTCTGCTGCTCGGGTTTGGCCCGCTTGATGTCATCGCCGCCGGGTTCGAGCTTCATCAGGAACACGATGAACGCGCCAACGGTCAGGCCGACCGCCAGCCATACCCAGCCGGGGATCGGCTGCTTGGCTGGCGCTGTCTGGCGGCTGGCGCCGCGTTTGGGTGCGGGTTTTTTCTTGGCAGCCAACTTACATGCGCTCCAGGGTTTCCAGGCCGAGCAGTTCCAGACCTTGTTTGAGGGTGCGGCCAGTCAGGGCGGCCAGGCGCAGGCGGCTCTGTTGCTGCTCGGGGGTTTCAGCGGCGAGGATCGGGCAGTTCTCGTAGAAGCTGGAGAACAGGCCGGCGAGGTCGTACAGGTAGCTGCACAGTACGTGCGGTGTGCCTTTCTCGGCAACGCTGTTCAGGGTTTCGCCAAACTGCACCAGGCGTGCGGCCAGGTCCTGCTCGTGGGCGGCCTGCAGCACGATCTTGCCATCGGCTTGGTCAAAGCGCTTGCCCAGCTTGCGGAACACGCCAGCTACACGGGTATAGGCGTACAGCAGGTAAGGCGCGGTATTGCCTTCGAAGTTGAGCATCAGCTCGAAGTTGAAGCTGTAGTCGCTGGTGCGGTGTTTGGACAGGTCGGCGTATTTCACTGCGCCAATACCCACCACTTCGCCGATGCGGCGCAGTTCGTCGTCGGCCAGGCTCGGGTTCTTTTCCTTGACCAGCGCGTAGGCCCTCTCCTTGGCCTCGGTCAGCAGGTCGATCAGCTTCACGGTGCCGCCGTCGCGGGTTTTGAACGGGCGGCCATCGGCGCCGTTCATGGTGCCGAAGCCCATGTGCTCCATTTGCATCGGGTGGCCGACGAAGCCTGCGCGGCGGGCCACTTCGAACACCTGGTTGAAGTGCAGGGCCTGGCGCTGGTCGACGAAGTACAGGGCACGGTCAGCCTTGAGCACGTTACTGCGGTAGCGCACGGCGGCCAGGTCGGTGGTGGCGTACAGGTAACCGCCGTCGGCCTTCTGCACGATCACTGGCAGCGGGTCGCCGTCGCTGTTCTTGAACTCGTCGAGGAACACGCACTGGGCGCCCTGGTCTTCGACCAGCAGGCCCTTGGCCTTGAGGTCGGCCACGACATTGGCCAGGTCGTCGTTGTAGGCGCTTTCACCCATCACGTCCGCCATGGTCAGCTTGACGTTGAGCAGTTCATACGTCTTTTGGCAGTGCGACAGCGAAATATCCTTGAAGCGTGTCCACAGGGCCAGGCATTCCGGGTCACCGGCCTGCAGCTTGACCACCAGGCCGCGGGCACGGGTGGCGAATGCCTCGGACTCGTCGAAACGCTGCTTGGCCGCGCGGTAGAAGTTTTCCAGGTCCGACAGCTCATCGCTGGTGATCGGGTTTTCCTGCAGGTAGGCCATCAACATGCCGAACTGGGTGCCCCAGTCGCCTACGTGGTTCTGGCGAATGACGGTGTCGCCCAGGAACTCCAGCACCCGCGCCACGCTGTCACCGATGATGGTCGAGCGAAGGTGGCCGACGTGCATCTCTTTGGCCAGGTTGGGGGCCGACAGGTCGACCACCACTTTTTGCGCCGGGCCGGCCTTGCGCGCGCCGAGGTGGGCGTCGGCCAGGGCAGCGTCCAGGCGGTTGGCCAGGGCGTCGGTATTCTGGAAGAAATTGAGGAAGCCAGGGCCTGCGATCTCGACCTTGCTGATATCGGCGCTGGCCGGCAGGGCGTTGATCAGTTTTTCCGCCAGGTCGCGCGGCTTCATGCCGGCCGGCTTGGCCAGCATCATCGCGATATTGCTGGCGAAGTCGCCGTGGGTCTTGTCCCGGGCGTTTTCCACCTGGATCGCCGGCGACAGCCCTTCAGGCAGCACACCGTCGGTGACGAGTTGGGTGAGGGCTTGCTGGATCAGCTGGCGAATGGTGTCTTTCATGGGGGTCTCTTTTCGACCGCAAGCGCGGTGCAGCGCTTGGATGCGCAGGTGGAAAAACTGGGCATTATCCGTGCCTGGGAGCGGGTTGCCAACCTTTGGGCTTCACGTTGGAAGGCGCGAGTAGCAAGTTGCAAGTCGCAAGTAGCAAGTAGCAAGTCGCAAGAAAAAGCTTGGTTGCGCCGCCTGGCCCTGTTCCGCTCTTGCTTGCAGCTTGCAGCTTGCAGCTTGCAGCTTGCAGCTTGCAGCTTGCAGCTTGCAGCTTGCAGCTTGCAGCTCAATAAAGGTCGACCGGGTCGACATCCAGCGACCAGCGGACCTGGCGCCCGCTCGGCATCTGCTCCAACACTAGCAACCAGGCACTGATCAGTCGATGCAAAGGCGCCCGGGTGTTGGCCTGTATCAACAACTGCGCGCGGAAACGCCCGGCGCGCCGCTCCATGGGGGCCGGAACCGGGCCCAGCAGCTCGATGCCTGGCAGCCGCTGTTCGGCGACCAGGCGCTCGGCGGCGGCGCAGGCCTCGTCCAGAAAACCTTCAGCCTGCCCCGGCTTGTGCGCTTCTGCGCGCAGCAAGGCCAGGTGCGAGTAGGGCGGCAGCCCGGCGGCACGGCGTTCGTCCAGGGCCTGTTCGGCAAAGGCGAAGTAGCCTTGTTCGGTCAGTTGCACCAGCAGCGGGTGATCGGCCAGGTGGGTCTGGATGATGACCTTGCCCGGTTCTTCGGCACGCCCAGCACGCCCGGCGACCTGCACGATCAGTTGCGCCATGCGCTCGCTGGCGCGGAAGTCGCCCGAGAAAAGCCCCCCGTCGGCGTCGAGGATGGCCACCAGGGTTACCCGCGGGAAATGGTGCCCTTTGGCAAGCATCTGGGTACCGACAAGAATGCTCGGCTGGCCTTTCTGGATGGTACTGAACAGCTGGTGCATGGCGTCCTTGCGCGCCGTGCTGTCGCGGTCCACACGCAGAATCGGGTAGTCCGGGAACAGCACTTTCAGGCGTTCTTCGGCGCGTTCGGTGCCCGCACCGACCGGGCGCAGGTCGACGTGGTCGCACTGCGGGCACTGGTGTGGCAGGCGTTCGTCATAGCCGCAGTGGTGGCAGCGCAACACCCCGGAGCGCTGGTGCACGGTCATGCGCGCGTCGCAGCGCGGGCATTCCGACAGCCAGCCGCAATCGTGGCACAGCAGCGTAGGGGCGAAGCCGCGGCGGTTGAGGAACACCAGCACTTGCTGGCCGGCTTCCAGTGTCAGGCGGATGGCCTGCTGCAGCGGGCCGCTGATGCCACTGTCCAGCGGCAGGCTTTTGACATCCAGGCGCAGCATGCGCGGTGGGCGTGCGCCGCCCGCGCGCTGATTCATGCGCAACAGGCGGTAGCGGCCGGTGAGGGCGTTGTGCAAGGTTTCCAGCGAGGGCGTGGCGGAGCCGAGCAGGATCGGAATGTTCTCCTGGTGCGCCCGCACCAGCGCCAGGTCGCGGGCATGGTAGCGCAGGCCCTCCTGCTGTTTATAAGAACCGTCGTGTTCTTCGTCGATGATGATCAGGCCAGGGTTTTTCATGGGCGTGAACAGCGCTGAACGGGTGCCTATGATAATGTCGGCTTCGCCATCGCGTGCCGCCAGCCAGGCGTCCAGGCGGTCCCGGTCGTTCACCGCCGAATGCAGCAAGGCAATCCGGGCGTTGAAGCGTTGCTCGAAGCGCGCCAGGGTTTGCGGGCCGAGGTTGATCTCCGGGATCAGTACCAGCGCCTGCTTGCCGGCCTCGAGGGTTTCGCGGATCAGCTGCAGGTAGACCTCGGTCTTGCCGCTGCCGGTCACGCCGGCCAGCAGGAAGGCCGCAAAACCGCCGAAGCCCTCGCACACCGCCTCGAAGGCATCGCGTTGCTCGTCATTGAGCGGCAGCTCCGGCTGTGCCAGCCAGTGTTCGTGGCGCAAGCCCGGCTTCTGGCGGCGGACTTCGATCTGCACCAGTTCCTTGGCCAGCAGCAGGTCGAGGCTGTCCTTGTTCAGGTTGAGCTTGGCCAGCAGGCTGTGCGCCACCCCGTGCGGGTGCTGCGCCAGGGTCTTGAGGGCATCGCGCTGGCGCGGTGCCCGGGCGATGCGCGGGTCGTCCAGGCGGGCGTCGGGGGCAATGTGCCAGAAGCGCTCCTGGCGCATTTCTGCGGGCTCGCCCTGGCGCAGTAGCGTGGGCAAGGCCCAGCTCAAGGTGTCACCCAGGCTGTGCTGGTAGTACTGCGCGGTCCACAGGCACAGCTTGAACAGCGAAGGCGGAATCGGGGAGACCGGGTCGAGCAAGGCGCTGGCCGGCTTCAGCTTGTCGGCGGGCACCTCGCTCTGCGCGCACACTTCGACCAGTACGCCGATCATTTCGCGGCGGCCAAATGGCACGCGAATGCGCATGCCCGGGGCCAGGGCCTGGCGCGCCATGCTCGCTGGCGCCTTGTAGTCGAACAGGCGCCGCAACGGCGAGGGCAGGGCAAGGCGCAGGATGACGTCGGACACGCAGAAAGTCTCGGAGGGCATTACAAGAACTGGCGAGCCTAGCAGACGACGGTCGGTGCAAGCGACATCTTGCACTGACGGTGTGCTCTGGTATTATTCGCCGCCTAATTACGTGCGGTATTCAACAATTGGTGTTGGGTGGCGGCACGCAGCTCGAGGAAGTGACCATGAAAGAAGGTATCCACCCGAACTACGAAGCTGTTGCAGTCACCTGCAGCTGCGGTAACAAGTTCGAAACCCGTTCGACCCTGGGCAGCACCCTGTCGATCGACGTTTGCAACCTGTGCCACCCGTTCTACACCGGTAAGCAGAAAGTCCTGGACACCGGTGGCCGCGTACAGAAGTTCGCCGACCGCTTCGGTATGTTCGGTACCAAGAAGTAATCATGCGCATGGCGAGTCCTTCGGGCTTCGCATTGTTGCTGAAAAAGGCGCCCCTCGTGGGCGCCTTTTTTGTGGGTGCGATCTGGCATTTGCCCGCCCTGGCCTTCTGCCCGCTGCCGGTCAAACCCGAGCAGGTTCGGGTGCGACAGGTGGTCGACGGCGACACCGTGCGTCTGGTGGATGGCCGCAGTGTGCGGCTGATCGGCATCAACACCCCGGAGATCGGTCGCAAGGGGCGTAGCAGCGAGCCCTATGCCGAAGCTGCCAAGCGGCGCCTGCAGGCGTTGGTCAAGGCCAGTGACGGGCGTGTAGGGCTGGTTCCCGGTGTGCAAGCCAAAGACAAGTATGGGCGCACACTGGCGCACATTTATGGCCGTAATGGCGACAATCTCGAAGCACAATTGCTCAGTGAAGGCTTGGGCTACCGGGTGGCCGTCGCCCCCAATGTGCGCCTCAGTGGCTGCCAGCAACGCGCCGAGCAGGCCGCACGCCAGGCCGGCGCCGGCCTTTGGCGGCAGTCGCCCGTGGTGCCGGCAGACGCCATCAGGCAGCCTGGTTTTGCTGTGCTCAGTGGCCGAATCATGAGCATCGAACGCAACCGAGGTGGTGTCTGGTTGAACCTTGACCGTGCCGTGGTGGTGCAGGTCTCCGCTCGTCTGCAGCGCAACTTCCCGGCCAGTTTCTTCGCTAACCTCAAAGGGCGCCAGGTCGAGGTGCGTGGCTGGGTGGTGGACCGTTCCCGCAAGGGCGGCCTCAAGCCAGGGCAGCGGCGCTGGGTATTGCCACTGACCGACCCGAGCATGCTGGCGCGTACTTCTGGCTAAAAAATGTAGACAGTTCGCTATTGGATTGTACACACTGTTAGCCGTATGCCCCCGTGGGTTTTAGCGGAAAGTCGTAGGCTAAAGGCCTTGACACAAGTGACCGACCAGTCTTGTGACTACCCGGCTCTTTGCGTATCCTCGGCGGTCCGTCAGAACAGTAAATAGCGGAATGCCCACCATGTCAGACCTGAAAACTGCCGCTCTCGAATATCACGCTCAACCTCGCCCGGGGAAACTGAGCGTCGAACTTTCCAAGCCAACTGCCACTGCCCGTGACCTCGCCCTGGCCTACAGCCCAGGTGTTGCCGAGCCGGTGCGTGAAATTGGCCGGGATCCAGAGCTGGCATACAAATACACCGGCAAAGGCAACCTGGTTGCGGTGATTTCCGATGGCACTGCCATCCTCGGTCTGGGTGACCTCGGCCCACTGGCTTCCAAGCCGGTCATGGAAGGCAAGGGCGTTCTGTTCAAGCGTTTCGCAGGTATCGACGTATTCGACATCGAAGTCGAATCGGAAAGCCCGCAAGCATTCATCGACACCGTTCGCCGCATCTCGATCACCTTCGGTGGCATCAACCTCGAAGATATCAAGGCGCCAGAGTGCTTCGAGATCGAACGCACGCTGATCGAACAGTGCGACATTCCGGTGTTCCACGATGACCAGCACGGTACCGCCATCGTTACTGCGGCCGGCATGATCAACGCCCTGGAAATCGCCGGCAAGAAGCTCGAAGAAGCCAAGATCGTGTGCCTGGGTGCCGGTGCAGCTGCCATCTCCTGCATGAAGTTGCTGGTGAGCATGGGTGCCAAGGTCGAGAACATCTACATGATCGACCGCAGCGGCGTAATCCACGCTGGCCGTGACGACCTGAACCAGTACAAGGCCCAGTTCGCCCACGCGACCGACAAGCGCACCCTGGCCGACGCCCTGGAGGGTGCCGACGTGTTCGTTGGCCTGTCCGGCCCGAACCTGCTGAGCGCAGAAGGCCTGAAGTCGATGGCGGCCAACCCGATCGTGTTCGCCTGCTCCAACCCTGATCCGGAAATTTCGCCAGCGCTGGCTCACGCCACCCGCAGCGACGTGATCATGGCCACCGGCCGTTCGGACTACCCGAACCAGGTCAACAACGTACTGGGCTTCCCGTTCATCTTCCGTGGTGCCCTGGACGTACGCGCCAAGCGCATCAACGAAGAAATGAAAATCGCTGCGGCCATCGCCCTGAAAGACCTGGCCAAGCTGCCGGTACCTAAGGAAGTGTGCGATGCCTACGGCGTGCAAGCGCTGGAGTTCGGCCGTGAGTACATCATTCCGAAGCCCCTGGATGCCCGCCTGATCACCGTCGTTTCCGACGCCGTGGCCAAGGCTGCCATCGAGTCCGGCGTTGCTACCCTGCCGTATCCAAAGCACTACCCGCTCAAGAGCGTGGATGACGTGTTCAACGGCTGATTGCTGTTGTAGCGGTGTAAAAAGCCCCGGCTCTTTCGAGCCGGGGCTTTTTTATGCGCGGTGGGAATGCGTCGGGGCCGGCAGGTGAGGGGCAGGGGCCGACAGTGTCGGCGCCCGTAGGGTCGAACGCCGCCGTGCACCTGCCCCGGATCGGGCGCCCTGCCTCAGAACAGGTCCATCGGCGTCGCTTCATCCGCTGGCAATGGGCTGCCCGGCACGGCCCCATTGCCCAGTTCGTCCACCGATGGCGGCGAATCCTCGGCCTTGAACAGCTCGAAGTAGGCATTGGGTGTGCCCGGCGAAGCTGCCCGGCCGCTGACGGGGTCTACGCGCAGGCTGAGAATGCCTTCTGGCTCGGCCGGCGCATGTGCAGGCTTGTTCTTGAGTGCCGCACCCATGAAGCTCATCCAGATCGGCAGCGCCGCCGTGCCGCCGTACTCCCGGTGGCCCAGGGTTTCCGGCTGGTCGAAGCCAACCCACACGGTGGTCACGTAGTCGGCGTTGTAGCCAGAGAACCAGGCGTCCTTGGACTCGTTGGTGGTACCGGTCTTGCCTGCCAGGTCGGTGCGGCCCAAAGCCAGCGCCCGGCGGCCGGTGCCGCGCTTGATCACGTCCTGCAGCATGCTGGTGAGAATATAGGTGGTACGCCCGTCGATGATGCGCTCGGCAACCGCTGGTGGCTGCGCTGCCGCAGGGGTTTGGCCGGGGGCCGCCGGTGCCTCGCCGGGCATGCTGGCGGTGCTGATCGGCTGCTCGGGGGCGGCCAGGCCGGCCTGGTCTTCAGTACCTTGGGGTACGCGAGCCGGGTTGGCGGTGAACAGCGTTTCGCCACTGCGGCTCTCGATACGGTCGATCAGGTAGGGGGCAATCTTGTAGCCACCGTTGGCAAAGGTGCTCCAGCCTGTAGCGATTTCCATCGGCGTCAGGGTGGCGGTACCCAGGGCCAGCGACAGGTTGCGCGGCAGGTCCTGCTTGTTGAAGCCGAACTTGGCGATGTAGTCGATGGTGCGGTCCACGCCCATGGCCTGCAGCAAGCGGATCGAAACCAGGTTGCGCGACTTGTACAGCGCTTCGCGCATGCGGATCGGGCCGAGGAACGTGTTGGTATCGTTCTTCGGTCGCCACACCTTATCGACCGATTCGTCGACGAATACGATCGGCGCGTCGTTGACCAGGCTGGCGGCGGTATAGCCACTGTCCAGTGCAGCACTGTAGATGAACGGCTTGAAGCTTGAGCCCGGTTGGCGTTTGGCCTGCATCGCCCGGTTGTAGTTGCTCTGCTCGAACGAGAAACCGCCGACCAAGGCGCGGATGGCGCCGCTGTTGGGGTCGAGGGTGACCAGTGCACTCTGTGCCCCCGGCACCTGGCTGAACTTGAAGGTGCCATCGTCCAGGCGTTGCAGGCGCACCAGGTCACCGACCTGGGCGACATCGGCGGGCGACTGCGGGGTGCGGCCCTGGGCGTTGCTGTTGATGAACGGGCGCGCCCATTTCATGGTGTCCCAGGGCACATGCACCTGCTGGCCGTCACGGGTCAGCACCGCAAGGCCGGTTTTTTCGACCCGGGTGACGATGCCGGGCTCCAGCCCGCCCAAGGTGCGTTGCTTGCCCAGTTCCTGGCGCCAGGCAGCCTCGGTGCGCCCCGGGAAGCGGGCTTCAGGGCCGCGGTAGCCGTGGCGCTCGTCATAATCGGACAGGCCATTGAGGATGGCCTTGTTGGCCATTTCCTGCATGTCGCTGGGCACGGTGGTGGTAACGCGGAAGCCTTCGGTGTAAGCGTCGCTGCCGTAGCGGCCAACCATTTCCGCGCGAGCCATTTCCGCGACGTACGGTGCATTCACCTCGGGCGTCGGCACGTGATAGCTGGCGTTGAGTGGCTCGTCCAGGGCGGCCTGGTAGCTGGCCTGGTCAATCTTGCCCAGCTTGTACATGCGGCCCAGGATCCAGTCGCGGCGCTCTTTGGCGCGCACCGGGTTGGCCAGGGGGTTGAAGCGCGAGGGCGCCTTGGGCAGGCCGGCGATCATCGCCATCTGTGCCAGGCTCACGTCACGGATCGACTTGCCGTAGTAGACCTGGGCCGCGGCGTCGATACCGTAGGCGCGGTTGCCGAGGTAGATCTTGTTCACGTACAGCTCAAGAATCTCGTCCTTGGTCAGCTCCCGCTCGATCTGCAGGGCCAACAGAATTTCGTTGGTCTTGCGCGAGAAGCTGCGCTCGCTGGTCAGGAAGAAGTTCTTGGCCACCTGCATGGTGATGGTGCTGCCGCCGGTCTGAATGTGCCCGGTTTTCACCAGCTGGGTGGCCGCGCGCATCAGGCTGCTGGGGTCCACGCCGTAGTGGTTGAGGAAATTGTCGTCCTCGGCTGACAGCAATGCCTGAATGAACTGTGGGGGAATGTCTGCGAAACGGATCGGCGAACGGCGCATTTCGCCAAATTCGGCAATCAGCTTGCCATCGCTGCTGTACACCTTGAGGGGGATCTGCAACTGGATGCTTCTGAGCGAATCGACCGAGGGCAGGTTGGGACTAAGATACAGAAACGCACCGCTCACACCGAGTACGAGCGCGCAAATGACTGCGACGGAAGACCACCAGAAGAACTTCAGCAGACGTATCAAGGCTTTTCGGTGTCCAGGTTGAAAGTGGATTGCACGCAGGTCCGGCGGACCAAAAAACGCTGGGCATTATACGCATTTTTTCGCCTTTCCGGGCCACCGGCCAGGCAGCCCGTCGCCCTGACGGGTGGCCCCGGCCCAGTGTTGCCGCGGGGGCGCGACATACAGCAAGGAATTCGCAATGCTTGGACGCTTCGGCAAGGATGCCGGTTCACTGGTAGGGGTGGAAATTACCGCTCACGCCATTCATCTGGTGCAACTGCAACAGCGCAAACGCGGCTGGCGGGTGCTGGGTTGGGCCCATGAGCCGCTGCAGCTCGGGGCAGGCAATGACTGGGCAGCAGCGCCCGAGCAGGTCTCGGCGGCATTGCAGCGCGCTCATCGGCGCAGCGGCCTCGGCGAGCGGCGGCTGGCTCTGGCGCTGCCCGCCAGCCAGGTCATCTGCAAGTTGTGTCACCTGCCAGTGGGGCCCAGTGAGGAGCAACTGGAGGCGCAGTTGCTGGCGGATGCCGAACGGTTGTTTCCGTTCCCGCTGGAAGACCTGGCCCTGGACTTCCAGGTTCTGGGGGCTTCAGGTGTTCAGCCAGCCTGCAGCGAGGTGCTGGTTGCAGCGTGTCGGCGGAGTGCACTGGCACCCCTCGAGGCGCTGGTGCAGCAGGCGGGGCTGCAACTGGAGGCGGTCGAGGTCGACAGCATTGCCCTGCGCCGCATGCTGCCTGCGGGTGAGCAGGCTGGGGCGGCGTTGCTGCGTATCGAACCTCACCGGGCGACTGTTCATGCCTGGGCGCCTGGCGGGGCGCTGCAGCGTCGGGAGCTGCGGGCAGCTGACGGGGATATGGCCGCGCAACTGCCCGAGCGGCTGCCTGCGCTGCTCGCCGAAGGGCTTTTACCTGCCAGGTTGTGGGTCAGCAACTGCTCACCGCTGCAGCCAGGCTGGCTGCAGGCCCTGGGCCAAAGCCTGGCGCTGCCGTGCCAAGAACTGCCTGCGCTGGCCGGGCTTGCCCAGGTCGATGGGCCGATGCTGCTGGCGAGTGCCCTGGCCCTTGCAGGGGCGCGACCATGATGCGGCTGAACCTTCTGCCGTGGCGCGAACGCCAGCGCCAGGCGGCCATGCGCCGGTTTCGCAGCCATCTGGTGGCTGGCGCATTGCTGGCATTGTGCGCCGTGACGCTGGTCGACCAACAGGCACGCCAGCGCGGCCAGCAACAAGCGTTGGCCAACACCCAGCGCCAGGCAGCCCTGGAAACCCTGGGCCTGGAGGCTCAGCCACTGGCTGATGTGCGTGCCCAGCATGCCGCACTGCTCGGCCGCCTGGCGGTGCTGGAGGGCCTGCAGGCTCAGCAGGGGGTTCTGCCTGGCGTATTCGCCGACCTCGAAAGGGCACTGCCATTGGGCATGCAGCTGCTGGGCCTCAGCCTGGAAAACGGCCGCCTGGAGTTGAGCGGGCTCGCCACCTCCGGCGCCGTACTGGCCCAGTTCATGCGCGACCTGGAGCGTTCCGGCGTGCTGCTGGACCTGGAGCTCAAACACATCAAGAGCCAGCCAGGCGGCGATGAATTCTTGCTGGCTGCGCGCGTGGCGGCGTTCTGGTCGTGACCAAGGTGCAACTGCTCGCATGGCTTGGCGCAGCCGAGCGCTCCAGCCGCTTCCGGCGGCTGGCACCTGTGGCACTGGCGGTGCTGCTGTTCGGCCTGGGCTGCGCGATTCGCCTGCCGGGCATGTTGCAGCAGCAGGGTGAAGAAGAGGGCAAGCACGCCGAGCTGAGCCGGCAGCAGGCTGCCACGCAGGCGCAGATTGCCGAGTTGCAGGGGGTGCGGGCACAGCTGGCGAGCGATGGGCAGCGCTTGCAAAAGGCACTATGGCAGCTGGCTGCCGGCGAAAGCATGAGCGACCTGCTAGACCGTCTGTCGGGTTCGGGGCGCGAGCACGGCCTGCTCGTCGAGCGCCTCGATGTGCACGAGCAGCAGCAGCGGCAGGGCTTCAGCGTAGTGCCACTGGAGTTGCAGGTGGTGGGCAGCTACCCAGCCTTGCGGGGCTGGCTGGAAGAGTGGTTGGGGCAGGCGCGTGTCATGCACGGTCGCAGCATGCGCTTGGCAGCCGGCGGTGGCGAACCAGGCCTGCTGCGTTTGCAACTGCGGGTCGATGCCTATCACGCGCCGGTTGCCGGGGCGGCAGTCGCCATGCTTGCGCGGCTGCCTGCCAGGCCGGCAACGCGAGCACCGGCCATGGATCCGTTCGCCGCGTTGGCAACGCACCTGTCGGGTGGTTTGACCCGCGCGCCCCTGGCCCAGTTGGAAATGGTCGGCAGCCTGACGCGTGGGCAGGAACATCAAGCGCTGCTGCGGGCGGCCGGCAGGCTCTACCGCGTCCGCCTTGGGGACCGGGTAGGGCGTGATCAAGGGATAGTGATGCACATCGGCCCGCGCCAGGTCGAAGTGCGCGAACGGTTGTTCATGGCGGGGGTGTGGCATGAACGCACGGCGTTCATCACCCTCGCAAAACGCCTGGGCAAGGAGGCCCCGGATCAGAATGAGAACGAGGATGATCTACCTGCTGGCGGCCCTGCTGCCCATGCCTCTGGCGACCGCGACGCCTTACCAGGGTGAGCCGCTGTCGCTGCACTTTCAGGATGTCGAGATTCGCTCGGTTTTGCAGGTGCTCGCTGACTATGCCGGCGTCAACCTGGTCGCCAGCGACGACGTGCAGGGCAATGTCACCCTGCGCTTGCAGGATGTGCCGTGGGATCAGGCGCTGGACCTGGTCTTGCGCAGCAAAAGCCTCGCCCGGCGCCAGGAGGGTAATGTGCTGCTGGTGGCACCGGCGGCCACGCTGGCTGCGCAAACTGCCGAAGCGCGTGCGGGGCAGGTGCTGGAGGCGCAGTTGCAGCCCATGCGCCGGGAGCTGTTGCCTGTTCACCATGCCAAGGCTGCCGAACTTGCGGAACTGCTCAAGACCAGCCTGGCCGACGAAAGCCTGCTCGCCGGGTGGGGCAGCCTGAGTGTCGATGAGCGCACCAATACCCTGGTGGCCTACCTGCCGGCCGAACGCCTCGATGAGCTGCGGCAACTGGTGGCGCAGCTGGATGTGCCGGTGCGCCAGGTGGCGATCGAGGCGCGCATCGTCGAGGCCAACGTCGATTACGAGAAAGCCCTTGGGGTGCGCTGGGGCGGCCCTTTGTATGGCGACAACCCGCTGCCGGGCAAGTCGCTGTTCGTCGACCTGGGTGTCGAGCGGGCTGGCAGCAGCATCGGCCTTGGCCTGCTGCGCGGGGATGTGCTGCTGGACCTCGAGCTCAGCGCCATGGAAAAAAGCGGCAATGGCGAGATCATTTCGCAACCCAAGGTGGTCACGGCCGACAAGGAAACGGCCAGGATCCTCAAGGGTACCGAGGTGCCCTACCAGGAAACCACCAAGAGCGGCGCTACCTCGGTGTCGTTCCGCGAGGCCTCGCTGTCGTTGGAGGTGACCCCGCAAATTACCCCGGACAACAAGGTAATCATGGCTGTCAGGGTGACCAAGGACGAACCGGATTACGTCAATGCCTTGAACGACGTGCCGCCGATCCGCAAGAACGAGGTGAATGCCAAGGTTCGCGTGGCCGACGGCGAAACGATCGTGATTGGCGGCGTGTACTCGACTTCGCAAAACAATGTGGTCGACAAGGTGCCATTTTTGGGTGATCTGCCGTATGTTGGGCGGCTGTTTCGACGCGATGCATTACAAGAGAAAAAATCCGAGCTGCTGGTCTTCCTGACTCCGCGTATCATGAGTGACCAGGCGATTGCTGTGAGTCGTTGATTCTGTGCGAAATTTGATACTTGTGGGGCCCATGGGTGCTGGTAAAAGCACCATCGGCCGCCTATTGGCCAAAGAGCTGCGCCTGCTGTTCAAGGATTCCGACAAGGAAATCGAACTGCGTTGCGGCGCCAACATCCCGTGGATTTTCGACAAGGAAGGCGAGCCGGGTTTCCGTGATCGCGAGCAAGCGATGATTGCCGAGCTGTGTGGCCTCGACGGCGTGGTCCTGGCTACCGGTGGCGGTGCCGTCATGCGCGAAGCCAACCGCCAGGCGCTGCACCAAGGCGGCCGGGTAATCTACCTGCACGCCTCGGTCGAACAGCAGGTCGGCCGCACGGCGCGCGACCGCAATCGCCCGCTGCTGCGCACCGCCAACCCCGAGGCCACCTTGCGGAACCTGCTGGAAACCCGCGACCCGCTCTACCGCGAGATCGCCGACCTGGTCGTAGAAACCGACGAGCGGCCACCACGCATGGTGGTGATCGACATCCTCGAGCGCTTGCAGCAGTTGCCGCCCCGTTAACCCGGGACTATTCTCGGCCACCAGCGCCGAGGCGAGGTTCAACGTTACCGCGCAGGTCGCCAGAACGGCACCGCGCCCAAGAACATTGTGGGGATACATGCAGACACTGAAGGTCGACCTGGGCGAGCGTAGCTACCCGATCTACATTGGCGAAGGCCTGTTGGACCAGCCCGAGCTGCTCGCGCCGCACATTGCCGGCCGGCAGGTTGCCATCGTCTCCAACGAGACCGTCGCGCCGCTGTATCTCGACCGCCTGGCCAAGACCCTGGGGGCCTACTCGGTGCTGCCAGTGGTACTGCCCGATGGCGAAGCCCACAAGAACTGGGAAACCCTGCAACTGATCTTCGATGGCCTGCTGACGGCGCGGCATGACCGCCGTACCACCGTTGTCGCCCTGGGCGGCGGGGTGGTCGGTGACATGGCCGGCTTTGCCGCTGCCTGCTATCAGCGGGGTGTGGACTTCATCCAGGTGCCGACCACCCTGTTGTCCCAGGTCGATTCCTCGGTAGGCGGCAAGACCGGCATCAACCACCCGCTGGGCAAGAACATGGTCGGCGCCTTCTACCAGCCCAACGCGGTGCTGATCGATACCACCAGCCTGAAGACCCTGCCGGCGCGCGAGCTTTCGGCAGGCCTGGCCGAAGTGATCAAGTATGGGCTGATCTGTGACAAGCCCTTCCTCGCCTGGCTCGAAGACAATATGCAGGCCCTGCGTACCCTCGACTCGGCAGCCCTGACCGAAGCCATTCGCCGCTCGTGTGCGGCCAAGGCCGCAGTGGTGGGCGCCGACGAACGCGAGTCTGGCGTGCGGGCCACGCTGAACCTGGGGCATACCTTCGGGCATGCCATCGAAACCCACATGGGCTATGGCGTGTGGCTGCAC
This sequence comes from Pseudomonas sp. PARCl1, assembly GCF_947311875.1. NCBI lineage: Bacteria > Pseudomonadati > Pseudomonadota > Gammaproteobacteria > Pseudomonadales > Pseudomonadaceae > Pseudomonas > Pseudomonas sp. PARCl1. The sequence goes on along the minus strand of NZ_CAMZMX010000009.1, from coordinate 70,235 downwards.
GGCGAAGCCGTGGCGGCGGGCACGGTCATGGCCCTGGAAATGTCCATGCGCCTTGGCTGGCTCGACCAGGCCGAGCGCGATCGCGGAATCCGCCTGTTGCAGGACGCAGGTTTGCCGGTGGTGCCACCACAGGAAATGACCCCGGCGCATTTCATGGAGCACATGGCGGTCGACAAGAAGGTGCTCGACGGGCGTCTGCGTCTGGTGCTGCTGCGCCAGATGGGCGAGGCCGTGGTCACCGACGACTATCCGAAAGAGATTCTACAGGCCACGCTGTCGGCGGATTACCGCGCGATCGTGGCCCAGCTTTGAGGTTGTGACAGCGCAATGACCAGTTTGCATGCCGATGAGGCCTTTCTCGACCATTACCAGTTGAGCCACGATCCGTTCGCACCGCGGGTGCCCGGCTTCAAGTTTTTCCCTGCCCAGCGCAAGCCTGTGCTCGGCCAGCTGCACCACCTGGCTCGCTACAGCCAACTGATGCTGGTCGTCACCGGCCCGCAGGGTAGCGGCAAGACCCTGCTGCGCCAGGCGCTGGTGGCCAGCACCAACAAGCAGGCGGTGCAGAGCGTCGTGGTGTCCGCCCGTGGTGCCAGCGATGCTGCCAGTGTATTGGGCCAGGTCGCGCAGAACCTGGACGTGGCCCAGCCGGAGATGCAGGCGATCCTGTCCAAGGTGGTGCAACTGGCACTCACCGGGCAGGAAGTGTACTTGCTGGTGGACGATGCGGAACAACTCGACGAGTCGGCACTCCAAGCGTTGCTGGAATTGGCGGCGGGGGTGCCGGAAGGGCGTCCGCACGTGTTCCTGTTTGGTGAGCCCTCGCTGATTGCAGGGCTGGACGAGCTCAATGTCGAGGAAGAACGCTTCCACATCATCGAGCTGGCCCCCTACAGTGAAGAGGAAACCCGCGAATACCTGGAGCAGCGCCTGGCAGGCGCAGGCCGGGGCATCGAGGTGTTCAGCCGTGAACAGATCGTCGATATCCATGAAAACTCCGACGGCTGGCCTGGCAACATCAACCAGGTCGCCCGTGACACTTTGATCGAAGCCATGATCGCCAGCCGGACGACGGCCAAGCGACCATCCATGGGGTTCAAGATGCCAAAAAAACATGTGCTCGCGTTGTCTGCCGTGGTCGTGGTTGCCGTTGCAGCTGCCGTGTTGATGCCCAAGAAGGGCGAAAAAGCGCCGGCCGACGCACCGGCTGCCCAGGCTCAGTTACCGCTTGGCGACGGCAAGCAGGGCGCCAACATCGAGTTCTCTGGCTCGTCCCAGCCGGTGCCGCTGCCACTGGGAGGCCAGTCGCAGCCGGTGATGCGCGAGCCGCTGGCCCAGGCCGCAGGCATGGGTGAGGGGGAAGAAGGCAGCCCGGCTGGCGATACCGCCCTGCAGCCTGGCAACCCGCCGCCGACCGTGACCACCATCGCCCCGCCGCAAGGCGTAGCGGCGGGCCCCGCGCCGACGCCTGCGCAACCCGTGCAGCAGGTTGCGCCTGCGCAAAAACCGGTCGCAACCCAGCCTGCCAAGCCGGTTGCGACGGCCAAGCCGGCCCCGGCACCGACCCAGGTCGCCGTGGCCAAGCCGGCCGCCAAGCCTGCTGAAAAACCAGCCGCTGGCGGCACTGGCAACAGCAGCTGGTACGCCGGCCAGAAACCGGGCAATTACGTGGTGCAAATCCTTGGCACCAGCTCCGAGGCCTCGGCGCAGGCGTACGTGAAAGCCCAGGGTGGCGACTATCGCTACTTCAAGAAAGACCTGCAAGGCAAGCCGCTGTATGTGGTCACTTACGGCAGTTTCGCCAGCCGCGATGCCGCGGTTGCGGCAATCAAGAACTTGCCAGCGAAGGTCCAGGCTGGTAAACCTTGGCCACGTACCGTCGCCAGCGTCCAACAAGAGCTGGCCTCGGCCCGCTGATACCTGCCGGGCGGCACCACCCCGCTGCCCTGTTGCTAAGCGAATTCTAGCTTTCGACTAGCCTGCTGCGCCCGAGCGCGGCAGGCTTTTCTGTCCCAGACTGCCGGCCACAAGCCCCGAGTTGCAGTCATGGCTGAAACGCTTCAGACTCAAGTCAAGCGCCTATCACGGCGCATGACGCAAAAACATTCAAAATGGCGACATAAATTTTCAATGGTGAGACATGAAAATTTGTGAGCATCGCTGTCGCTGTGCAACAATGGTTTTCCATGGCCACCGCAAAAAAGCTGGCGTTTGATCGGCGTGGATGGTAAGTGGTTGTTAAAAAAGAGATTTGCCTCCGTTGAGAGGTGAACCTGGTGAGAATGTGTCTATGAAAACAGGTCTGTACCATCCCGAAGAATTCAAGGACAACTGTGGTTTTGGCCTGATCGCCCATATGACGGGCGAGGCGAGCCACCACCTTCTGCAAACCGCCATGCAGGCACTGACTTGCATGACCCACCGCGGTGGCATCAACGCCGACGGCAAGACCGGTGACGGTTGCGGTCTGCTGATTCAGAAGCCCGATCAGTTCCTGCGCGCCATGGCCCAGGAGCATTTTGCCGTCGAGTTGCCCAAGCAGTACGCCGTTGGCATGGTGTTCTTCAACCAGGACCCGGTCAAAGCCGAAGCTGCACGTGCCAACATGGATCGCGAGATCATCGCTGCCGGGCTGAAGCTGGTTGGCTGGCGCAAGGTGCCGATCGACACCAGCGTTCTCGGCCGCCTGGCCATGGAGCGCCTGCCGCAGATCGAGCAGGTGTTCATCGGCGGTGAGGACCTGAGCGACCAGGAATTCGCCATCAAGCTGTTCAGCGCCCGGCGCCGTTCGTCGGTTGCCAACGCCGATGACGCCGACCACTACATCTGCAGCTTCTCGCACAAGACCATCATCTACAAAGGCCTGATGATGCCGCGCGATCTCGCGGCGTTCTACCCGGACCTGGGTGACGAGCGCCTGCAAACGGCGATTTGCGTGTTCCACCAGCGCTTCTCGACCAACACCCTGCCGAAGTGGCCGCTGGCGCAGCCGTTCCGCTTCCTCGCCCACAACGGCGAGATCAACACCATTACCGGTAACCGCAACTGGGCCATGGCCCGTCGCACCAAGTTCGCCAACGACCTGATCCCCGACCTCGCAGAGCTTGGCCCGCTGGTCAACCGCGTCGGTTCGGACTCCTCGAGCATGGACAACATGCTGGAGCTGATGGTCACCGGCGGTATCGACCTGTTCCGCGGCGTGCGCATGCTGGTACCGCCAGCCTGGCAGAACGTCGAGACCATGGACGCCGACCTGCGCGCGTTCTACGAATACAACTCCATGCACATGGAGCCGTGGGACGGTCCGGCCGGTATCGTCATGACCGAAGGCCGCCACGCGGTGTGCCTGCTCGACCGTAACGGCCTACGCCCGGCGCGCTGGGTGACCACCACCAATGGCTACATCACCATCGCCTCTGAAATCGGCGTGTGGGGCTACCAGCCTGAGGAAGTATTGGCCAAGGGCCGCGTGGGCCCGGGCCAGATCCTTGCCGTGGACACCGAAACCGGGCAGATCCTCGATACCGATGCCATCGACGACCGCCTGAAGTCGCGCCACCCGTACAAGCGTTGGCTGCGTCAGCACGCCACGCGTATCCAGGCGACGCTGACCGACGACCAGGGCGTGGCCAGCTACGACGCTGACCAGCTCAAGCAATACATGAAAATGTTCCAGGTCACCTTCGAAGAGCGTGACCAGGTGCTGCGCCCGTTGGGTGAGCAGGGCCAGGAGGCCGTTGGCTCGATGGGTGACGACACGCCGATGGCTGTGCTGTCGCAACGTGTGCGTTCGCCCTACGACTTCTTCCGCCAACAGTTCGCCCAGGTGACCAACCCACCGATCGACCCGCTGCGCGAAGCGATCGTGATGTCGCTGGAAATCTGCCTCGGCGCTGAGCGCAACATCTTCCAGGAGTCCCCGGAGCACGCCTCGCGGGTGATCCTCAGCTCGCCAGTCATTTCCCCGGCCAAGTGGCGTTCGCTGATGAACCTGGAGCGTGAAGGCTTCGAGCGTCAGCTGATCGACCTCAACTATGAGCAGAGCGTCGGCCTGGAAGCGGCGATCCGCAACATTGCCGACCAGGCTGAAGAAGCCGTGCGCGCGGGCAAGACCCAGCTGGTGCTGAGCGACCGCTACATTGCCCCGGGCAAGCTGCCTGTGCATGCTTCGCTGGCCGTGGGTGCCGTACACCACCGCCTGACCGAGCAGGGCCTGCGTTGCGACAGCAACATCCTGGTGGAAACCGCCACAGCCCGCGACCCGCATCACTTCGCCGTGCTGCTGGGCTTCGGCGCCTCGGCCGTCTACCCGTACCTGTCCTACGAAGTGCTCGCCGACCTGATTCGTACCGGTGAAGTGCTGGGCGACCTGGACGAGGTGTTCAAGTACTACCGCAAAGGCATTTCCAAGGGCTTGCTGAAGATCCTGTCGAAGATGGGTATCTCCACCATCGCCTCGTACCGGGGTGCGCAGCTGTTCGAAGCCATCGGCCTGTCCGAAGAAGTGGTCGGCCTGAGCTTCAAGGGGGTGTCCAGCCGCATCAAGGGTGCACGCTTCGAAGACCTGGAAAGCGACCAGAAGCTGCTGGCAGCCGAAGCCTGGAGCGCGCGCAAGCCGATCCAGCAAGGCGGCCTGCTGAAGTTCGTGCACGGTGGCGAGTACCACGCCTACAACCCGGACGTGGTCAACACGCTGCAGGCTGCAGTGCAGCAGGGTGACTACGCCAAGTTCAAGGAATACACCACGCTGGTCGACCAGCGCCCGGTGTCGATGATCCGCGACCTGCTGAAGGTCAAGGTGGCCGACCAGCCGTTGGCGCTGGAACAGGTCGAGCCGCTGGAGGCCATCCTCAAGCGCTTCGACTCCGCCGGTATTTCCCTTGGCGCCCTGTCGCCGGAAGCGCACGAAGCCTTGGCCGAGGCGATGAACCGCCTGGGCGCGCGGTCCAACTCCGGTGAGGGTGGCGAAGACCCGTCGCGCTACGGCACCATCCGCAGCTCGAAGATCAAGCAGGTGGCCACCGGCCGCTTTGGTGTGACCCCGGAATACCTGGTGAACGCCGAAGTGCTGCAGATCAAGGTGGCCCAGGGCGCCAAGCCCGGCGAGGGCGGCCAGCTGCCAGGTGGCAAGGTCAATGGCCTGATCGCCAAGCTGCGCTATGCGGTACCGGGCGTGACCCTGATCTCGCCGCCACCGCACCACGACATTTACTCGATCGAAGACCTGGCCCAGCTGATCTACGACCTCAAGCAGGTCAACCCGCAGGCCCTGGTGTCGGTCAAGCTGGTGGCAGAGGCCGGCGTGGGCACCATTGCCGCCGGTGTGGCCAAGGCTTATGCCGACCTGATCACCATTTCCGGCTATGACGGTGGTACCGGTGCGTCGCCGCTGACCTCGATCAAGTACGCCGGCGCCCCGTGGGAACTGGGCCTGGCCGAAACCCACCAGACCCTGCGCGGCAACGACCTGCGCGGCAAGGTGCGGGTACAGACCGACGGTGGCCTGAAAACCGGCCTGGACGTGATCAAGGCTGCCATCCTCGGCGCCGAAAGCTTCGGCTTTGGCACCGCGCCCATGATCGCCCTGGGCTGCAAGTACCTGCGCATCTGCCACCTGAACAACTGCGCGACCGGCGTAGCCACGCAGAATGACAAGCTGCGCAAGGACCACTACATCGGCACCGTCGACATGGTGATCAATTTCTTCACCTTCGTCGCCGAAGAAACCCGTGAGTGGCTGGCCAAGCTGGGCGTGCGCAGCCTCGGCGAACTGATCGGCCGTACCGACCTGCTCGACGTGCTGCCAGGCGACACCGAGCGTCAGCGGTACCTGGACCTGTCGCCGCTGCTGGGCAGCTCGCACATTCCGGCAGACAAGCCACAGTTCTGCGAAGTCGACAGGAACCCGCCGTTCGACGAAGGCCACCTGGCCGAGAAGATGGTGGAAATGGCCATGCCGGCCATTCGTGACCAGGCCGGTGGCGAGTTCAGCCTCGACATCTGCAACTGCGACCGTTCCATCGGCGCGCGTGTATCGGGCGAGATCGCCCGCCTGCACGGCAACCAGGGCATGGCCACGGCGCCGATCACGTTCCGTTTCAAAGGGACCGCAGGCCAGAGCTTCGGTGTGTGGAACGCCGGTGGCCTGAACCTGCACCTGGAAGGCGACGCCAACGACTACGTCGGCAAGGGCATGACCGGTGGCAAGCTCACCATCGTGCCGCCTGCTGGCAGCCCGTTCGCCACCCAGGACAGCGCCATCCTCGGCAACACGTGCCTGTACGGTGCCACTGGCGGCAAACTGTTTGCCGCCGGTACTGCCGGCGAGCGCTTCGCTGTCCGTAACTCCGGCGCCCACGCTGTTGTCGAGGGTACCGGCGATCACTGCTGTGAATACATGACCGGCGGCTTTGTCTGCGTGCTGGGCAACACCGGTTACAACTTCGGTTCTGGCATGACTGGCGGCTTCGCCTACGTGCTCGACATGGACAACAGCTTCGTCGACAAGCTCAACCACGAGCTGGTGGAAATCCAGCGTATCAGTGGGGAAGCCATGGAAGCTTACCGCAGCCATCTGGCGCGGGTCCTTGCCGAGTATGTGGAGGAGACCGGCAGCGAGTGGGGGCGTGAGCTCTCGGAGAACCTGGACGACTACGTGCGGCGCTTCTGGCTGGTCAAGCCCAAGGCAGCCAACCTGAAGCAACTGCTGTCCAGCACTCGCGCCAACCCGCAGTAACAACAGCTGCAAGTGGCAAGCCTCAAGCTGCACGCAGAAGCAGCACGAGGTTTGCCCGGCTTAAGTGATCGTCTTGCAGTTTGCAGCGTGTAGCTTGCAGCTGCTGTAAAGAGGTTTTGAAAAATGGCTGAACGTCTGAACAACGACTTCCAGTTCATCGAAGTGGGCCGCAAGGACCCGAAGAAAAAGCTGCTGCGCCAGCGCAAGAAAGAGTTCGTGGAAATCTACGAGCCGTTCAAGCCGCAGCAGTCCGTGGAGCAGGCGCACCGTTGCCTGGGCTGCGGTAACCCGTACTGCGAGTGGAAGTGCCCGGTGCACAACTTCATCCCCAACTGGTTGAAGCTGGTTTCCGAAGGCAACATCCTGGCGGCGGCGGAGCTGTCGCACCAGACCAACACCCTGCCCGAAGTGTGCGGCCGGGTGTGCCCGCAAGACCGCCTGTGCGAGGGTGCCTGCACCCTGAACGACGGCTTTGGTGCGGTGACCATCGGCTCGGTGGAGAAGTACATCACCGATACCGCCTTTGCCATGGGCTGGCGCCCGGACATGTCCAAGGTCAAGCCCACCGGCAAGCGCGTCGCCATCATTGGCGCAGGCCCTGCTGGCCTGGGCTGCGCCGACGTGCTGGTGCGCGCCGGGGTGACCCCGGTGGTATTCGACAAGAACCCGGAAATCGGTGGCCTGCTGACCTTCGGTATTCCCGAGTTCAAGCTGGAAAAGAGCGTGCTCAGCAACCGCCGCGAAGTGTTCACCGGCATGGGTATCGAGTTCCGCCTCAATACCGAGGTGGGCAAGGACGTGACCATGGAACAACTGCTCGCCGAGTACGACGCAGTGTTCATGGGCATGGGTACCTACACCTACATGAAGGGTGGCTTCCCGGGTGAGGACCTGCCGGGCGTGCATGACGCGCTGGACTTCCTGATTGCCAACGTCAACCGCAACCTGGGCTTCGAGAAGTCGCCTGAAGACTTCATCGACATGCAGGGCAAGAAGGTTGTGGTGCTGGGCGGTGGCGACACTGCCATGGACTGCAACCGTACCTCGATCCGCCAGGGTGCCAAGGCGGTGACCTGCGCCTATCGCCGTGACGAAGCCAACATGCCGGGTTCGCGCAAAGAGGTGAAGAACGCCAAGGAAGAAGGCGTGAAGTTCCTCTACAACCGCCAACCCATCGCCATTGTCGGCGAGGACAAGGTCGAGGGTGTGAAGGTGGTCGAAACCCGCCTGGGCGAGCCGGATGCCCGTGGCCGTCGCAGCCCCGAGCCGATTCCGGGTTCCGAGGAAATCCTGCCGGCCGATGCCGTGGTGATCGCCTTTGGCTTCCGCCCAAGCCCGGCGCCGTGGTTCGAGCAGCATGACATCCAGCTGGACAGCCAGGGCCGTGTGGTGGCGCCGGAGAAGGGCAAGTTCAAGCACCAGACCAGCAACCCGAAAGTGTTTGCCGGTGGCGACATGGTGCGCGGTTCGGACCTGGTGGTGACGGCGATCTTCGAAGGGCGCACTGCTGCTGAGGGTATCCTGGACTACCTGGAAGTCTGATTCTCGACCTGTTCGCGGGCACGCCCGCTGCCACGGGGTTCGGCGCAGAACCTGTGGGAGCGGGCGTGCCCGCGAAGCTTTTGTATACAAAAACGCTTGATCTGTGGCATCCAATAGACAAAACGCATGGCCATGGCCGTGCCTTTTGCGCTGGCGTCTGAGAAAATGCCCGCACTATTTTTCCGGATGCCGACATGACTGCCCTGAAGAACGATCGTTTCCTGCGTGCACTGCTCAAGCAACCCGTAGACGTCACCCCGGTGTGGATGATGCGCCAGGCCGGGCGCTACCTGCCGGAGTATCGCGCCAGCCGTGCCAAGGCAGGCGATTTCATGAGCCTGTGCATGAACCCGCAGTTCGCCTGCGAGGTTACCTTGCAGCCGCTGGACCGCTACCCGCTGGACGCGGCGATCCTGTTCTCCGACATCCTCACCATCCCCGATGCCATGGGCCTGGGCCTGTACTTCGAAACCGGCGAAGGCCCGCGTTTCAGGAAGGTCGTCAGTACCCCGGCCGATATCGAAGCCCTGCCGGTTCCCGACCCGCAAAAAGACCTGGGCTACGTGATGGATGCGGTCAGCACCATCCGCCGCGAACTCAACGGCCGCGTTCCGCTCATCGGTTTTTCCGGTAGCCCCTGGACCCTGGCCACCTACATGGTCGAAGGCGGTTCGTCGAAGGACTTCCGCAAGACCAAGGCCATGGCCTATGACAACCCGCAAGCGCTGCACCTGCTGCTGGACAAGCTGGCCCAGTCGGTGACCAGCTACCTCAACGGGCAGATCCTTGCCGGTGCCCAGGCCGTGCAGATCTTCGACACCTGGGGCGGCAACCTGTCAGCGGCGGCCTACCAGGAGTTCTCCCTCGCCTACATGCGCAAGATCGTCAGCGGCCTGATCCGCGAGCACGAAGGGCGCAAGGTGCCGGTCATCCTGTTCACCAAGAACGGTGGCCTGTGGCTTGAAAGCATCGCCGAGGCCGGTGCCGATGCCCTGGGCCTGGACTGGACCTGTGACATTGGCGACGCCCGTCGCCGTGTGGGCGACAAGGTGGCCTTGCAGGGCAACATGGACCCGACCGTGCTGTACGCCAAGCCAGAGGCCATCCGCCAGGAAGTGGCGCGCATCCTGGCCAGCTACGGCCACGGCAACGGCCACGTGTTCAACCTGGGCCACGGCATCACCCCGGAAGTCGACCCGGAGCATGCAGGCGTGTTCATCAACGCGGTGCACGAGCTGTCGGCGCAATACCACGTTTGAGTTTCCAGGCTCCCCGAACCAGGGTTTGGGGAGCCTGTGCCTGCCGCTGCCGTGCATTTCCGAAAATGTGCCGAACGTTCAGCCGTATTCCTACATATAGGCACAGATGTTTCTTCTAATGTCCGACCTCCCTTGAGCAGAGGGCACATTCGCCGCGCGTGAATGTGCCCTTTTGCATTCAACCTTCGGAGTTCGTGATGAATACAACAAAAACCCTGCGCAGAAGCGTTGTTGCCACCGGTGTGTGGATGGCTATCGCAGGTGCAGGTTTGCAGGTTCAGGTTGCCCAGGCACACGGCCATCTGGCTGACCCGCCTTCACGTGCAGCGCTGTGCCATGCCAACCACAAGAACCTGAACAGCAACTGTGGCGGCGCTCAGTACGAACCGTGGTCGGTCGGTGAGGCCATTGGGCGTTTCCCGGCGGCCGGCCCTGTTGATGGGAAAATTGCCAGCGGTGGTGTCCGTGGCGATTTCGGTGCCCTCGACGAGCAGTCGGCCAACCGCTGGCATCTGACCCCCATCGTTGACCGGAACATTCAGTTCGACTGGCATTACCAGGCGCCGCACCCGGTAACCACGTGGGAATACTTCATCACCAAAGCCGACTGGAACCCCAATACCGCACTGAGCCGCGCCTCGTTCGACGACGCGCCGTTCTGTGTAGTCGATGGCAACAACCAGGTGCCTGCCAGCGGCACTGGCACCAACCCCAAGCATAGCTGCACCTTGCCAGCCGACCGTGCAGGACAGCACGTGATCCTGGGTGTCTGGAAAGTGGGGGATACCGACAAGGCCTTCCATAGCGTGGCTGACGTCGATATTCAACTGGACGGCGGGCCTGCGCCCGAATGGCCGCGCCTGGCCGAGATCAGCGCCAGCCGAGACCTTGAAGTGGGCGACCAGGTGACGGCCCGCGCATTCGATGCCAATGGCGAGCGTCCGTCGCACCATGTGAGCGTCACCATTGACAACGCCGAAGAAGGTATCGCTGCCAACTGGGCTTACAAGCTCGCCAGGCAGATCAACGAAACCCAGACGCTGGTCCGTGCCGGGCAAATGGATGCCGACGGCAACATCGAGCCTGTCCAGGGCTCCAACAGCATCTTCGCCAAAGCCGAAAGTGGCCTGACCAACTACATCCTCGACTTCAAGGCCGCTGCCGGTGAGCCCGCCACCCTGCACCTGCATGATGTCAAACCTGAGTACACCATCGCTGATGGCCAGAGTAGCGTGGACTTTACCGTCATGACCAACAAGGCCTTGACCGTATCGGCGCGGCTGTTCGACGCCAGCAACAAGCAGGTCGCCTACGCACGGCAACTGGTCAACGGCAGCGCGCCGTTCGCCTTGAACGTCGCCAGCGTGCCAGGTGAGCACACCCTCAAGGTCGTCGGCGTGGACAAGCGCGAGCGCGAGCTGCTGCAGGATGAGCGCACGGTCCAGCTAAAGGCGTCGGGTGACGGCTCGTACGACTTTGTCTTCCCGGAGTCGCTGTCCAGCTACCAGGCCGGCACCAAGGTACTGCAGCCCAAGAATGGCAAGGTCTACGAGTGCCAGCCCTTCCCGAACTCGGGTTACTGCGTGCAGTACTCCGCCAATGCCGCCCAGTTCGAGCCAGGTACCGGCTCTCACTGGAACATGGCCTGGACCGAGAAGTAATGCAGCACACCTGGCCCCTCGACGGGGGGCCAGGCCCTTCGAGTACTGTTTATGCAAGCACGAAAATATGCCTGGCAGCAGATCCTCCTGCACTGGGTCTCTGCCTTGGTCATCATTTGGGTACTGCTCAGCGGCTTCTACGTGGCGCACCTGAACGTCACCCCGACCACGTTTCACTTGGTTGCGTTCGTCAACGTGGCCTTGACCACCCTGTTCATCCCGATATTCCTGCTGCGCTGGCTGCTGCGGCGGACCCTGTTCAAACCCGGCAGCCTGGAGGGTGCAGCCAGGGGCGAGCGGATCGCCCATCTTGTCCATGAAGGTTTGTACTGGACCACCGCGATCGTGCTGCTGTCCGGCGTATTGATGATGGACCGGCCCATCGACGTGTTCGGCTGGTTCACCCTCGCGCCGCTGTTGGGCGAACCGTTCTGGCACGGCCTGTGGTTCAAGGTCCACATCTGCGCGTGCCTGCTGCTGGCCCTGGGCGTGTCGGTGCACATTGCTGCCGTGGTGCTGCATGAACTGGCCGGCCGCCGTGTACTGCGGCGCATGCTGCCCTGATTCGGATGAAGCGCTCATCGCATGTGATCTGGCTGGCGCTGGTACTGGTAACGCTTGCCGGGCTGATAGCGCGGGAACGGCTGTATCCGTTAACTGCGCCCCCGCTGCTGCCGGCCTCGGCGCTGGCCACGGCAGCCGCCCCGGAGCAACCGTTCTCGACGACCGCCCTGGCCTTGGCATTCGGCTTTCAGCCTGAGCGCCAGCGGTCTAGCCGGGCGGACATCACGCTCAAGGCCTGCTTCGTATCCAGCCAGGGCGGGGCGCGGGCGTTGGTGAAAAGCGCTGGGGGCGAGACTGTCTACCGGGTGGGTGAGCGGATTGCGGGCCACGGTGTGCTGCGCCGTATCGATGTGCGCTCCATCGTGCTGTGGGTCGACGGCCGCGAGGAAGTCGTGGCGTTGGCTACCCCTGGCCCCAGCGTTTTTCTGCCCATGGGGGCGGCCCCTCGCCCGCGCCCGGTTTCTGATCCTTCATCCCGCCTGTTGCGGGAGGTGCAATGACTTTCAAGCGATATTTGCAAGGCGCCTCGTTCGGCGCCTGTTTGACCCTGTGCTGTTCCCTGGCGCTGGCTGAAATGCCCACCTGGCAACTGGCGATGAGCGATGCCGACGTACGCGAGGTGGTGCGTGAGGTAGGGGAAATCCTCGACCAGACCATCATCCTCGACCCCCGCGTGCAGGGGCGCATCACCGTGCTTTCCAACGAAGCCCTGGACCGCGAAGGCATACGCCGGCTGTTCTACTCCGTGCTCAATGCCCAGGGCTTTGCCGCCGTGAATGATGGCGACCGTTTGCTGGTGCTGCCGGCCAGCGAAGCCAAGGCCTGGGCCAACCAACAGGTGGAGGCCATACCGGCCGCGTTCACCACGCGCGTCTTTACCTTGTCGGGCAGCGTCGCTGCCGACCTGGCCGGCCTGTTGCGGCCGTTGGTGTCCAGCAGCGGCTACATTGGCCCCTCCAGCTCGGCCAACGCCTTGGTGGTGACCGACTCTGCAGCCAACCTTGAACGCTTGGAGAGCCTGGTCTTGCAGCTGGACAGCGGCCAGCGGCACGACTATGAGCTGGTGACCCTGCATAACGCCCAGACCGAGGCCGTGTTCGCCGTGGTCGAAGCGGCGGCCGGGGGGCCGGACAGCGGTGTGCAGGTGGTGGCCGACGCCAACGGTAGCCGCCTGCTGATCCTCGGCCCGGCCAAGTCCAGGCAGCGCCTGGCACAACTGACCCGTTCGCTGGATGTGGCGGCACCCGCCACCGCGCAGAACTGGCGTGTGGTGCGCTTGCAGCACAGTAACGCCGAGCAGCTTGCCGACGTGCTGGGTGAGGTGGGCAAGCGCCTGGATGGCGCGCCGGGCACCCGTGACTTGGGCGCCAACCTCACTGGCGACGCCGTGGTCAAGGCCGATGCCGACCAGAATGCGCTGGTGCTGCTGGGCGAGCCGCAGACACTGGACAGCGTCGAGCAGATCATCCAGCAATTGGACCAGCCACGGGCACAGGTCCTCATCCATGCGGCAATCGTCGAAGTCAGCGGCAGCATCGATGAAGCGTTGGGTGTGCAGTGGGGCGTGGGCACCGGCGGGCTCAACGGCGGGGTCACGTTCAGCGAAAGTGGCACCGGGCTGGCCGACCTGCTGGGCAAGGAGGCCAAGCTGCCGGGTGGCGCTGCCCTGGCCATTGGCACGGACCGTTTTGCCGCGCTGATATCGGCCTTGGCCAGCAGCAGCCGCAGCAACCTGTTGTCCACGCCAAGCCTGTTGACCCTGGACAACCAGGAGGCGCATATCCTGGTGGGGCAGAACGTCGCCTTCAAGACCGGCTCCTACGTTACCCCCGGCAGTGGTTCGGAGAACCCGTTCACCACGGTCGAACGCAAGGATATCGGTATCAGCCTGAAGGTGCGCCCGCACATCAATGAGGGGCAAAGCCTGCGCCTGGAGGTCGAGCAGGAAAGCTCCGAAATCGCGCCGAGCACGGCCGAGAACGACCTGGTCACCAACAAGCGTACGCTCAAGAGCACCATCCTGGCCGCCGACGGCGAGATCATCGTGATTGGCGGCCTGATCAAGGACAGCATGCGCAAGGTCGAGCGTGGGGTACCGTTGCTCAGCCGCATTCCGTGGCTTGGCGGTCTGTTCCGCTGGCGCAGCGACATTCAGGAGAAAACCAACCTGATGGTCTTCCTGCGCCCGACCATTTTGCGTAGCCAGGCGGAGCGGGTCGAGGTAGGGCGCAGGGCCTACGACGGGGTGCGCGCAGCCGATGATTCGCCCTTGCCGGCTGATGCTCAGCGCCTGTTCGAGCCACGTCGCTTGCCAAGCGCGCAAGTGCCACAGCCATGAGCCCTGAGCTGCCATTCGGCTTTGCCCGGCGTCACGGGATCCTGCTCGACCGCCAGGCGCCCGAGCCGGTGCTGATGATGCGAGAAGGCGCGTCCCTGGCCGCCCTGGCCGAAGCCTGCCGCTTGCTGGGCAATACCTGGCCGCTGCGCCAGGTGAGCGAAGCCGACTTCGCCGAGCGCCTGGCCAGTTGCTACGGCCTGGGTGGGGATGCCGCGCAATCGATCGTCCAGGGCCTGGACCAGGAAATCGACCTGCCACGGCTGGCCGAGGCCTTGCCGCAAACCAGCGACCTGCTCGAACAGCAAGACGATGCGCCGATCATCCGCCTGCTCAATGCCCTGTTCAGCGAAGCGGTGCGCTCGCGGGCCTCGGATATCCACCTGGAAACTTTCGAGCATCAGCTGCGCGTGCGCATGCGCATCGACGGCGTCATGCGCGAAGTGCTGTCACCCCCACGGGAGCTTTCTGCCCTGCTGGTTTCGCGTATCAAGGTCATGGCGCGCCTGGACATCGCCGAGAAGCGCGTGCCCCAGGACGGTCGTATCAGCCTGCGCCTGGCTGGCCATGAAGTCGACGTGCGCGTTTCGACCCTGCCTGCCACCCATGGCGAGCGGGTGGTGCTGCGGTTGCTGGACAAGCAGGCCGTGCGCCTGGACATCGACCACATGCAGATGCCGGCGGCTGTGCGTGCTGGCTTCATGAGCATGCTGGAAAAGCCACACGGCATTTTCCTGGTCACCGGCCCAACCGGCTCGGGCAAGACCACCACCTTGTACACCGCGCTTGCGTACCTGAACCAGGAGTCGCGCAATATCCTCACCGTGGAGGACCCGATCGAGTACCACCTGGCCGGCATCGGGCAAACCCAGGTCAACCCCAAGGTCGACATGACCTTCGCCCGTGGCCTGCGCGCCATTCTGCGTCAGGACCCGGACGTGGTCATGGTGGGCGAAATCCGCGACAAGGAAACCGCCAACATCGCGGTGCAGGCGTCGCTGACGGGCCACCTGGTACTTTCCACCCTGCACACCAACAGCGCGCTGGGCGCAATCACGCGGCTTGCCGACATGGGCATCGATACTTGCCTGCTGGCTTCGTCGCTGGCCGGGGTGATGGCCCAGCGCCTGGTACGCCGGCTCTGCCCGCACTGCAAGGTGGCCTGCGAGGTGGACCAGGCCATGGCCAGCGCCTTGGGCAACCCTGCCGGGCTGCCCGCGCAGCTTTACCAGGCGCAGGGCTGCAATGAATGCCAGGCGGGCTACAGTGGGCGCCTGGCCTTGCACGAGATGGTGGTGGTCAAGCCTGCACTGGCTCAGGCGATCCACACCCAGGCATCCCAGGCCGCCATGCATGAACTGATTCGCCAGGACACGCCGAGCCTGTTCCAGCACGGTGTTCAGCGTGTCTGCCAAGGGCAGACCAGCTTGGCAGAACTGCTGCGCGTGACCGGGCAGGACTGACATGCAGCTGTTTCGCTATCAGGCCCAGGATGCCAAGGGCGCCCGCCAGCGCGGTACGCTGGAAGCCCCAGGGGCGCGTCAGGCTCGGCAAACCTTGCGCGAGCAAGGCTGGCAGGTGCTGAAACTGCGCCCCGTGCCGCGGTCACTGCTGGCGGGCGTGCTGAACCGTAGCGGTTTGAGCCTGACCCGGCGCTCGCTGCTGACCCGCCAGCTGGCGACCCTGCTGCAGGCCGGGCTGCCGTTGACCGAAGCCTTGCAGGCGGTTGCCGAGCAAGGCACCCGGCGCCAGGAGCGGCAGGTGTTGCGCGGCGTGGCAGAGCGGGTTGCCGAAGGCCATGCCCTGGCCCAGGCGCTGGCCCATTACCCGCGGGCGTTCCCGGTCATCTACCGGGCCACCGTGGCCGCTGCGGAGCGCTCCGGGCGCTTGGCGGACGTGCTCGAACGTTTGGCCGCGCATGGCGAGGACGAGCAAGCCTTGCGGCAGAAAGTGCAGCTGGCCATGGTCTACCCGGTGATTCTGCTGGCCGTCTCGTTGCTGGTGGTGGGGTTTCTGCTGGGCTATGTCGTGCCTGATGTGGTGCAGGCATTCTCCCGCGACCAGGCGCGCCTGCCGTTGGCCACGCAAGTGCTGATTGCCCTGAGCGATGCCGCCAACCAGTACGGCCTGGCAGCGCTCACGCTGCTGCTGGCCGGCATTGCTCTGGGCGCGTGGGCCCTGCAACAACCGCCATGGCGTAGCCGGTGGCATGCCTTGGCACTGCGCCTGCCAGGTTATGGCGAATTCGCGCGGGCCAGCGAGGCGGCGCGGTTCATCAGCACCTTGGCGATCCTGGGGCGCAGCGGCGTGGCCTTGGTAGAAGCGATGAACATCGCTACGGCGGTGATCGGCAACCTCACCCTGCGCGAGCGTCTGCTGCAGGCCGCCCGCGAGCTGGCCGAGGGCAGCGCCTTGGCCAGTTGCCTGACACGCAGCGACACCCTGCCACCGCTCATGCTGCACATGATCGCCAGCGGCGAACGCGCCGGTGAACTGGACACCATGCTTGAACGTGCCGCAGACCTCCAGGCCAGGCAACTGGCAGGGCGTATCGCGCTGCTGGTGAGCCTCTGCGAACCCCTGATGCTGCTGGTGATGGGGGGCATCGTGCTGTTCATCGTGCTGGCCATCCTGCTGCCGATCCTCAACCTCAACCAACTGGTCAACTGACATGTCCCTTCGTGCTACACGCCACGCGCAACGTGGCTTCACACTCATCGAAATCATGGTGGTGGTCATCATCCTGGGCGTGCTTGGCGCGCTGGTACTGCCCAACGTGATGAGCCGTCCCGACCATGCCAAGCTGACCGCGGCCCGCACCGACCTGCAGTCGATCGCCACCGCGCTGGAAATCTATCGGCTGGACAACGGCCGTTATCCAACGTCCGCGCAGGGCCTGGACGCCTTGGTCACACGCCCCAGCGTGGCGCCATTGCCGCGCAACTGGAGTGCCCAGGGCTATCTGAAGCGTACGCCTACCGACCCTTGGGGCTCGCCTTACCAGTACGTGAACCCGGGCAGCCGTTCGAACCAGGGGTATGACCTTTACTCGCTGGGTGCCGACGGGCAGCCGGGCGGCGAACAGATGGATGCCGATATCGGCAACTGGTCTGAATGAAACGGCCCCGCGCGCAAGGCTTCACACTGCTGGAACTGTTGCTGGTCCTGCTGCTGCTGAGCATCGTCATGGGCATGGCGGGGCTCGGTATCGGGCGCGACCCGCAGCGCCTGGCCAGCCAGGAGGCCAACCTGTTCCTGCAACTGGTGCAACACGCACGGCAACAGGCTGTGCTGGAGGGCGTGGCGCTGGGTATCCGAATCGACCCGCAAGGCTATCAGCTGCTGAAGGCCCGCGGTGACAGCTGGGAGCCCGCGGGCCAGCAGCGCGATATTGGCCTGGACCTGCGCCTGCAGATCGATGGGCTGCCAGTGCCACCCGCCGTGCCTGGCAAGGCGCCGCAACTGGTGATGTACGGCAATGACGAGCACACGCCGTTTTCCCTGTATTTCGAGGCCGACACCGTGCGCCTGGTCTCCCTGTCGAGCGATGGCCTCAATGCCCCGCAGTTCCAGCCCTGAACGCGGCTTCACCCTGCTCGAGGTGTTGGTGGCGCTGGCGATCTTCGCGGTGCTGGCCGTGGCGGTGAGCACGGCCAGCCAGCGCATACTGGTGCAGTCGCAGGGGTTGCAGGAGCGTCTTTTTGCCAGCTGGGTCGCCGACAACCACCTGCTGGAAATGCGCCTGCAACCGGCCCTGGCGCCCGGCCAGCGCAGTGTGGAGGTGATGTTCGGCCAGCGTCGCTGGACGCTGCAGGAAAGCCGCCGACGGCTGGGCGGGGCTGGCCTGCTGGAGGTCGAGGTGCGCGTGGGCCTTGCGGCCGATCGCCAGGTGTTGCACCAGGCCACCGGGTGGCAGGGGGGCAGCGATGCTTCACGCTAGGCCCCGCCAGCGCGGTTTCACCTTGATCGAACTGCTGCTGGCCATGGCCCTCTTTGCCTTGTTGGCGGTGGGCAGTGCGCGTGTGCTGGATGTGGTCATGCGGGCCGAGCGTGCGCGCCAGGCCCAGGCCGAGCAGTTGCATGCGTTGGGCAGGGCCATGAGCCTGATCCAGCGCGATGCCTTGCAAGGGTATCTGCCGGCGCGCCTGGGCAAGGGCGGTTACGGCATCCTGTTGAACGGCGACCGGGCCCATTGGCTGACCCGCGAACCCGACCACCAGGCGCTCAAGCGCAGCGAACTGAGGGTGGTCGAATACTGGCTCGCCGACGGCGTGCTGTGGCGCCAGCGGCGCACCCAGGGGCAGGGCCAGCCGCGCCCGCAGCGTTTGCTCGAAGGTGTGGGCGAACTGCAGTGGCGCCTGCATGTACCCGGTAGCGGCTGGCAGGCGCATTGGCCAATGGCCCAGCGCCGGGCCCTGCCACCGCAGGCGCTGGAGGTGACCCTGTCCACCCGGCGCTTGGCGCAGATTCGGCGGGTACTGCCGCTTGGCGGGGCCAGCCAGTGAAGCGTCAACGGCAGAAGGGGCTGGCGCTGATTACCGTGCTGCTGGTGATGGCGCTGCTGACGTTATTGGTAGCCGGCATGTTGCACAGCCATCGCCTGCTGCTTGGCGGTGTTGCCCAGCAGCTCGAAGCCACGCGCCTGTTGCGCCTGGCGCAAGCCGGCGAACAACAGGCGCTTGCGAGCCTGCGGGGTGAGGTAGGGGAGATCCTGCAGGTGACCCACGGGCGGCAGGGCTGGGGCCAACCCCGTGTGTTGACCTTGGGCGAAGGCCGGGTGCAACTACAGCTGGAGGACCTTGCAGGGCGCTTCAACCTCGGCGCCCTGACCGCAGGTAAAACCCCCGACCCCTTGCTGCTCGAGCGTTGGCAGCGCCTGTGCCATGCACTGCAGGTGGCGCCGGCGGCCTTGGAGGCGCTGGCGGGCCAGCCGCTGCTGGACCCTACCCAGTTGCGGGCCCTGCCGGGCGTCACTGCCGAGGTGATGGCGCGTTTGCAGCCTTGGGTAGTGGTGTTGCCCAAGGAGGCGCGGCTCAACATCAACACGGCCCCGGCACGCCTGTTGGCAGCACTGGCGGAGTTGTCGCCAGCGGTGGCCGCCGACCTGGTACGGCAACGCCCCAAGGCGGGCTACCCGACGGTGGAGCGTTTTCTGGCCTCTGCGCAATTGGAAGGCGTGGGCGTGAACAGGCGCGGGCTTGCCGTGACCAGCCGCTGGTTTCGCCTGGAGGTGCAGGCACAGCAGGCAGGGAGGCGCATGTACCTGTACAGCGACCTGGAGATCGACTTGAACACGCACCAGGTTCGTGTGGTGCGGCGTGTGTTTACTGCAATGCGGGAGCGAAGAGCAGATGAGTGAAACCTGGCTGTACCTATTGCCCGCGGGCGTTGCGGCGGCCGATGCGCAGTGGCCGGTGTGGCTGCGAGCAGCCGACGGCAGCGTGCGCAAGACGCGTCTGGACGCGCTCGGGGCGACCCTGGCCGGCCCTGTGATCCTTGTCTTGCCGATGGAAATGCTCGGCAGTTGCGAAATCGGCCCCGTGCCAGGCAAGCGGCCGAAGCCTGAAGCATTGGCCTACGCCGCCGAAGAGCAGTTGGCAGCGGCGCTGGAATCGGTGCACCTGGTTTTTGCCGCAGCGGATATGCAAGGGCACCGCCGTGCGCTGGTGATAGAGCGTCAGGTGCTGCGCAATGTCTTGGCCTTGTTGCAAACCCTGGGTATCGACCCGGCCGCGGTCCATGTCGACGCCGACCTGCTGGGTGGCGAGCAGCCCAGTGCACTGTGGCTTGACGGGCGCTGGCTGGTGGGCGGTCGAGGTGGGCCGTGGCTGGTCGCTACGCCCCAGGCAGCCGAAATCGTGGCACGGCAATTGCCGCCGATGGCCTGGCAGGCGGCCGCTGCCGATGGCGGGCAACCGCTGGTCAACCACAGGGTCGACAATGCCTTCCAGACCTTGCTGCAAGGGCGAGCCAAGGCGCTGGACCTGCGCCAGGGGCCATTCCGCCGTCAGCGCCTGGCGTTACCCTGGTCGGCGTTGGCGGGCGCAGGGCTGCTGGGCTTCGCCATGCTGTGCGTGGCCGATCATTGGCGTGTCGAGGGGCTGTTGCAGCGCGTGGCTCAACAACATGCCGAAAACGTTCAGGCATTCCAGCGGTGGGCGCCTGGGCAGCCCGTCACCGGTGACCTGGCGGTGCGCGTCAGGGCGTTGCAGGCCGGCCCTCGTGCGACCACCCGCATGGAAGGCCTGGCGGCCGTCGCGCAGCCGCTGGTGGAAACCGGCAACATCACCCTCGAGCGGGCCGCGTTCAGCCCGGCGCAAGGGTGGCGAATGGATGTGCTGGCCCTAGGGTTCGATGACCTCGAGCGCTTGCGCCTGCTGGCCCCTGCCGTGCTGATGGACCAGGCCCGGCAGACCGCCCAAGGGGTGCGGGCAACCCTGACCTGGAGCGGGACTCGATGAAGCGCAGGTTTGAGCAGGCCCTTGCTCGCCAATGGCAAACGCTACCTGCCACTCGCCGGGCACTGATCAGGGTCACGCTATGGGGTGTGGCCATGCTGGTGCTCTGGCAACTGGCCTGGGTGCCTGGCAAGCAGCGCTTGCTGCAGGCCGAGCTTGCCCGTGGGCAGGCGCTGGAGCTGGCCGGGCAGTTGCAGCAGGTGGCGTCAGCGCCGGTCGGGGGGCGCAAAGCGGTGCGGGCACTGACGCCCGCCGCGCTCAATGAGCGTGCCTTGGCCGCCGGTTTGCGCGTTGTCGCGCTGCAGGCTCGGGCCACGCAGCTCGACGTCAGCCTCGAAGGCCAGCCCACGGCAGTGCTGAGCTGGCTGCACACGCTGGAACGTGACGGCGCACAGCTGCGCAGTGTGCAGCTACAGGTGACTGGCGCGCAGTTGCAGGTGCAGCTGGCGCTGGAACTGGACGAAGCCTGGGGCGATTAAGATTGGATTCAGCCAGCTTCGGTAGGCTGTTCCCATCCAAACCGAAACAGGACCTGCCTCCATGAAAACCCGTTACCTTGCCCTGATCCTCGCCCCGCTGTTCAGCACTGCTGCCCTGGCTGCCGGCTATACCGGCCCGGGTGCACAAGCGGTAACCACCGTGGCCGCTGCGAACGATGCCGCCGATGACACGCCGGTGGTGCTGCAGGGCTTCGTCACCAAGAAGATCAACAACGACGACAAATACGAATTCAAGGACAACACCGGCACCATCACCGTGGAAATCGATGATGAAGACCTGCCACCGACGCCATTCAACGACAAGACTAAGGTCAAGCTGACCGGTGAGGTGGAGAAACACCTGATGAGCCGTGAAGTGGATGTGGATATCGTCGAAATCATCAACTGATTCCCGGGCCAGGTCGCGGGCGTGCCCGCGAATGCCTCACGCCGACTTAGGTGGTAACTTGCTCAGGTGTAGCGCCACCAGCAACGCCACTGCCAGCAAGCTGCCTATGAACAGGCCGATGCCATTCCAGCCCCATTGGTGCCAGAACACCCCGCCCGCCGTACCGGCCACGCTCGAGCCGGCGTAATAGCTGAACAGGTACAGCGACGACGCCTGCCCTTTGGCCTTCAGCGCCCGCCGGCCGATCCAGCTACTGGCCACCGAGTGCGCGCCAAAGAAGCCGAAGGTGAACACCAGCATGCCCACGATCACCATGGCCAGTGGGCTGGCCAGGGTCATCAGCAAACCACACGCCATGACCACGATGCTGGCCCAGAACACCTTGCGTCGGCCCAGCTTGTCCGCCAAGGCGCCGACCTGCGCCGAGCTGTAGATGCCGGACAGGTACACCACCGACAGCAAGCCGACCAGTGCCTGGTTCATGTGGTAGGGCTCGGCCAGCAGGCGGTAGCCGATGTAGTTGAACAGGGTGACGAAGGCACCCATCAGCAGGAAGGCCTCCAGGAACAGCCAGGGCAGGCCGGCATCCTTGAAATGCATGACGAACCCGTCCAGGAGGCTGCGCGGGCTCATCGTTTGCGGGCGGAAATTGCGTGACTCCGGCAGCACCTTCCAGAACACCACGGCGGCGCCCAGGGCCAGGCCACCGATGGTCAGCATGGCTGTGTGCCAGCTGACGAAGTCGATCAACACGCCAGTGATCAGCCGCCCGCTCATGCCGCCAATGGCGTTGCCGCCGATGTACAGGCCCATGGCCAGGCCAATGTGCTGGGGGTGGATCTCTTCGCTCAGGTAGGTCATGGCCACTGCTGCCAGGCCGCTCAGCGACAGGCCGACCAGCGCGCGGGTGGCCAGCACCAGTTCCCAGCTCGGCATCACCGCGCTGGCCAGGGTGGAGAGCGCGGCGCACACCAGGGCGAACACCATCACCGGCTTACGGCCGATGCGGTCCGAGATCGGACCGGTTACAAGCAGGCCGAACGCCAACATCGCGGTCGACACCGACAGCACCAGGCTGCTCTGTGCGGCGTTGATGGCGAATTCTTTAGACAGCAACGGCATCATCGGCTGTACGCAATACAGCAGGGCGAAGGTAGCGAAGCCGCCGCTGAACAGGGCCAGCACGGTCTTCATGAAGGCGGGGGTGCCTTTTTCGATCCACATGTCGGTCAAGGTGGCAGGTTCGAGTTGGATGGGCTGCGCGGCTACAGCAGTTTTCACGGCGGGTACCTCTGGTGCAATGAAAAAAGCATATAGCTGGCTAATGATTAGATCCAATATATTGTTCGACCTATTTAAGACGTTGTGCGACTTGTTTGGAGCGAACCATGGAACTGCGCCATCTGCGTTATTTCATTGCCGTGGCAGAAGAGCTGCACTTCGGCCGCGCCGCCCAGCAACTGGGCATTTCGCAACCGCCGCTGAGCCAGCAGATCCAGGCGCTGGAACAGGAGCTGGGGGCGCGCTTGTTCGAGCGCACCAACCGCCGGGTCGAGCTGAGCGAGGCAGGCCGGCTGTTCCTGGGCGAGGCGCGTCAGGTGCTGGCGCAGGTGGAGAAGGCGGCGGATGTGGCGCGGCGTGCACAACTGGGTGAATTGGGCGAGATGAAGATCGGCTTTACCTCCTCGGCCCCGTTCACATCGAAGATCCCCAAGGCCATTCATGCCTTTCGCCAGCGCTTCCCCGCAGTGCACCTGAACCTCAAGGAAATGAGCAGCCGCGATGTTGCCGAAGGGGTGTTCGATGAGTCCATCGAAATCGGCCTGATGCGGCCAATGCCGCTGCCGGAAGGGTTGCTGGCCACCGAGCTGTTCCGCGAGCCACTGGTGGCGGTGATCAATGCCTCACACCCGCTGGCCGAAGCCAGCGGGCAAGGCGTGCACATGGCGGCGCTGGCCCATGAGCCGTTCGTGTTCTTCCCGCGCAGCTATGGCAGCGGCTTGCATGCGCAGTTGCTGAGCCTGGCGCGGCAGGCCGGGTTCAGCCCGCATTTTGCCCAGGAGGCAGGGGAGGCGATGACCATCATCGGCCTGGTGTCGGCGGGGTTGGGGGTGTCGGTGCTGCCGGCCTCGTTCCAGCGCATGCGTATCGAAGGGGTGGTGTACCGCACCTTGCTCGACGAGGGGGCGATGACCGCGGTGTGGCTGGTGCAGCGCGAAGGCGGCGGGTCGGCCATGGCCAAGGCGTTTGCGCAGCTGCTTCAGGCGAATAGCACTGGCCATGGCGGCGACACCGCCACATACTCGGGCATTCGTTGAAACACGGAGGTCAACCATGCGGCGCGTGGTGTTCAATCAGAAAGGTGGCGTGGGCAAGTCGAGCATCGCCTGCAACCTGGCGGCGGTCAGTGCCAATGAAGGCTACCGGACCCTGCTGGTCGACCTGGATGCCCAGGCCAACTCGACACAGTACCTCACCGGGCTGACGGGTGAGGATATCCCCATGGGTATCGCCGATTTCTTCAAGCAGAGCCTGTCCAGCGGGCCATTCAGCAAGAAGAACAAGGTGGATATCTATGAAACCCCGTTCGACAACCTGCATGTGGTGACTGCAACGCCTGAACTGGCCGACCTGCAGCCCAAGCTCGAGGCCAAGCACAAGATCAACAAGCTGCGTAAGCTGCTCGATGAGCTAGACGAGGATTACGAGCGGATCTATATCGACACCCCGCCGGCGCTTAATTTTTATGCAGTTTCGGCGCTGATCGCGGCTGACCGTGTGCTGATTCCCTTCGACTGCGACAGCTTTTCGCGCCAGGCCCTGTATGGCCTGCTGGCCGAAATTGAAGACCTCAAGGAAGACCATAACGAAGACCTCGTAGTCGAAGGCATCGTGGTCAACCAGTTCCAGTCGCGTGCCAGCCTGCCGCAGCAGATGCTCGACGAACTGCTGGCCGAAGGGCTGCCGGTGCTGCCGGTGTACCTTGGCAGCTCGGTGAAGATGCGTGAATCGCACCACGCCAGCCTGCCGCTGATTCACCTGGAGCCCAGGCACAAGCTGACACAGCAGTTTGTCGAGTTGCATGATTTGCTGGAGCGCAGCGAGTAGGTATCTAGCCCGCTTCCTTATTGGGGGTAACAAGTACCGGCTTGTGGTTGAGATGCAGTACCGCGCCGGTATCGCCTGGGTGAAGTTCGTCGGTACGCACAAGCGCTATGACGAGATTGACGTGGAGACAATCTGTGAATACTAAGCCGATTAGTAACGAGGACGATCCCCGAGCAGCATTCCAGCGCCTCGAAGCCATTTTTCAGTCTGAAGCGGCACGCCTGAGGCTGATGAAATGGAAGTGCTTGTGACACTGATCGAAGTGTACGAGAACAGGCACTATCCCATTCACCCCGCCAATCCCATCGAGGCTATCAAGTTTTGTATGGATCAGCAGGGGCTCACGCCAAGAGATCTTGAACCGTACATCGGTCCAAGCGGGCGAGTTTCGGAAGTACTGAGCGGGAAGCGCGGGCTGAGCCTTTCCATGATCAAGCGCCTGCATGATGGCCTTCGCATTCCCTATGAGTCGCTGCTGGCAAGCGCTTGAAAACTAAACCCCCTGGCTGCGCACCCACTCCAACAACGCCTGGAGTGGAAACGCCCCGGCCTGGCGGCTGACTTCGCGGCCGTTCTTGAACAGCAGCAGGCTGGGGATCGAGCGGATGCCCAGTTGCCCGGCCAGGTTGCGGTTGGCTTCGCTGTCGAGCTTGGCCAGGCGGCAGCGGCCGGCCAGTTGGCGGGCGGCTTGTTCGAAGGTGGGGGCGAACGATTTGCACGGGCCGCACCAGTCGGCCCAGACATCCACCAACAGCGGTAGGTCGCCTTTGATTTGGCTGGCGTAGCTGGCTTCGGTGAGTTCGAAAGGGGCGCTCAGCAGGACCTGCTGTTTGCAGCGGCCGCATTTCGGCGCGTCGCCCAGGCGCTCGGCAGGCAAGCGGTTGAGGCCGTTGCAGTGGGGGCAGGGGATGACCAGTGGTTCGGACATGTTGGTTCCTCGAGATTATTGGGGCTGCTTTGCAGCCCATCGCGACACAAGGCCGCTCCCACAGGGGGGAAGCGCCAATCAGGAAGAGCAGCTGATTTCCAGGTGCTTGCCCCATTCCGGTGGGCGCTCGGCGTAGGCCTGCATCCCGGGTTGCTCCTCGAAGGGGTTGCTCAGTACCTGGTGCAGCCGCCGCACTTCACTGTAATCCCCCGCTTCAGCTGCCTCGATGGCTTTCTGCGCCAGGTAGTTGCGCAGCACGTACAACGGGTTCACTGCATGCATGCGTTCGCGGCGCCCCTCGGCATTGCCGGCTTCACGCTCGCATCGGGCCAGGTAATCGGCGCCCCAGGCATCGAAGCCGGCCAGGTCGATGAAGTCATTGCGCACCACCTTCAACGCTTCGGCCACCGGTTGCTCGCCCAGCCGGCGGAAGAACAGGTTGTAGTCCACACCACCGCGCTGCATGCACTGCAGCAGGCGCTCGACCAGCGCCATGTCGTCATCCTCAGCCGTGGTCAGGCCCAGGCGCCTGCGCATCAGGTCCAGGTAATGGGCCTGGTACAGTGGCAGGAACAGGCTCAACGCCTGCTTCAACGGCTCCACCTCGACCACCGTGGTCAGCGCCTGGGCCAGCGCGCTGAGGTTCCAGTGGGCGATGGGCACCTGGTTGGCGTAGCTGTAACGACCACGGTCGTCGGAGTGGTTGCAGATGAAATTGGCGTCGAAGTCGTCGAGGAAGGCGTACGGGCCGAAGTCGAAGGTAATGCCGAGGATCGACATGTTGTCGGTATTCATGACCCCGTGGCAGAAGCCATAGGCCTGCCAGCGGGCGATCAGGTCGGCGTTGCGCTCGACGATGGTGCGGAACATCGCCAGGTAAGGTTGCTCGGCGGTGCCGCACTCGGCGTAGTGCTGTTGCAAGACGTGGTCGAGCAGCACCCGTTGCTGCTCAGGCTGCTTGGTGTAGTAGAAATACTCGAAATGACCGAAGCGTACGTGGCTCTGCGCCACGCGGGTGAGCATGGCCGCGCTTTCCCGTGTTTCGCGCCATACCGGGGTGCTCGAGCCGATGACGCACAGCGCGCGGCTAGTGGGAATGTGCAGGGCGTGCAGGGCTTCGGAGGCGAGGAACTCGCGGATCGATGAGCGCAGCACGGCGCGGCCGTCGCCCATGCGCGAGTACGGCGTCTGGCCGGCCCCCTTGAGGTGCAGGTCCCAGTGCTGATTGGCTTCGTTCAGGACCTCGGCCAGCAACAGGCCGCGGCCATCGCCCAGGCGCGGGTTGTACGAGCCGAATTGGTGGCCGGAGTACACCATCGCCCTTGGGTCGGCCTGGTCCCACAGCTTGTGGCCGCTGAACAGTTCGGCGAACAGAGGCAGTTCGGCCTGGGCCGGGTCGAGGTCCAGCAGCGCCATGGCCGACTCGCTCGCCACCACCAGGCGGGGCTCGGCGAGGGGCTCGGGCAGCACCTGGGTAGAAAACGCATCGCCCAGGCGGGCGAAGCGGTTGTCGAAAGTGAGTTGGTCGAGGGCTTTCACGGGCTGCTCCTGGAAGTCGGTGCCATTGGGGCCGCTTTGCGGGGCCCAGCTGTGGGGGCTGGCTTGCCGGCGATCAAGGGCCAAGCCCTCGCAGGCATTCTGGGCGTTCATGCCCTATGGCGTCCACTCACACAGGTTGGGTGCCATCGGGTTTGGGCTGCTCCATCGGTATCAGCTGCTGCTTGCCGCCGGCTGCGTCCATCAGGAACACCTCGACCTGGCGTACCGAGATCTTGATGTCGTGCGCCTTGAACTCGCGGCTGATGAAGCGGTTGAGTTCATCCAGCGTCGGGTTGCGGTCACCCAGGTCGCGCACGTGCATGCGCAGTTCGTGGTCCAGCGAGCTCTCGCCGAAGTTGAGGAAGTACACGATCGGTTCCGGGTCCTTGAGCACCCGTGGGTTTTCATGCGCGCCCTTGAGCAGCAGCTCGCGCACCAGGTCGAGGTCGGAGCCATAGTCGATGCCCAGCTTCAGCGTGACCCGGGTGACCGTGTCGGTCAGCGACCAGTTGATCAGTTGGCCGGTGATGAAGGTCTTGTTGGGGACGATGATGTCCTTGCGGTCGAAGTCGGTGATGGTGGTGGCGCGGATACGGATCTTGCTCACCGTGCCCGACAGGTTGCCGATGGTGATGGTGTCGCCGATGCGTACCGGGCGCTCGAACAGGATCATGATGCCGGAGATGAAGTTGGCGAAGATTTCCTGCATGCCGAAGCCCAGGCCCACCGACAGCGCCGCCACCAGCCATTGCAGCTTGTCCCAGCTGACCCCCAGGGTCGACAGGGTGCTGACGATACCCACGCCGACGATGGTGTACGACAACAGGGTGGTAGTGGCGTAGGCGCTGCCCTGGGCCAGGTTCAGGCGTGACAGCACCAGCACCTCCAGCAGGCCTGGCAGGTTGCCGGCCAGGGCGAAGGTAATGCCGACGATCACCAGTGCCCCCAACAGGTCGCCCAGGCTGATGGGCACCATGCTGGCAGCGGCGCCGGTGCCGCTGGTGTATTCGTACAGCACGAAGTTGTTGAGGTAGGCGAACACCGAGAGCAGGTCGGCCCATACCCAGTACAGGCCAGCGATGAAACCGCCCAGCAGGGCCAGGCGAATCAGGCGCAGCGATTGCTGGTTGACCTGCTCGATGTCCAGGGTCGGCTCTTCGACGACCACTTCGCCGTCCAGCCCTTCCTTGGCCGCCGCGCGCTTGCTCAGTGCCCGTTGGTAGGCCAGGCGGCGGGCCGCAACCGACAGGCCGCGCACGAAGGCGGCCTCGATCACCAGCCAGAACAGCAGCAGGTAGAGGGTGTAGATCAGCCGGTCGGTGAGTTTCAGGGCGGTGTAGTAGTAGCCGAAGCACACCGCGACGAACAGGGCGATAGGCAGCGCAGTGAACGCCACGCCGACCGCCTTGCGGAACAGCGAAGTGTCACGGTGCGCCGGGCTGCTGAGCAGCAGGCGGCTGAGCAGCCAGGCCATCAGCGCATAGCAGGCCAGCACCACGCCAATACCCAGTACATCGTCGGCCAGCGCCGACGGCTGGTGCTCGGCCACCGCCACTACCCCGACCAGGGCCAGCACCACGGTGCCCAGGCGGCGTACCCAGCCCCGCAGGAACTCGACCTGCGGTTTGTACCAGCGGAAATGCACTTCCGCCACGCCGCCGGGTGCAAGGATGCGGTAGGCGGTATAGAACACCAGCCACGCCTGGGCCAGTTGCCACAGGGCCGCGCCGAGGTTGGCGTTCTGCCCGCGGGCGTCGATTTGCAGGGCGTAGCTGCACAACGCCAGGACAAGGCTGACCGGCATCGCCAGCAGGATATTGATAAGAATCGCCTGTGGCGTATGCCACTGGCTGTCGCGGCGGAAATGGCCAATGTCCTGGTGCACCTTGCCCAGCCGTTGGTACAGGTACTTGCGCCGCCACAACAGAGCGCCGATCACCAGCAACAGCGGCAGGAACAGCAGCGGCCGGTGGCTGAGGCCGTCGGTCAGCTCGCTCAGGCTGGAGGCCCACGGCAGGTTGGCGACCTGGTCGGCCAGCCGTTGCGGCACGGTGCGCAGCCAGTCCCAGTCCAGGGGCTTGTTGCTGGGGATCCAGAACATCTGCTCGTCGAGGGTGGTGCGCAGGCTCTGGGCAGTGCCCAGCAATTGTTTCTGGTTGAGCTGCAGGGTGATCGATTCGTTGAGCAGCGCCGAAAGCTCGCGGTTCAGCCGCTCCAGCAGGTCGCTGCGGGTGATCGCCAGCTCCAGCAGGGCCTTGCGCAGCTGCGGGGTAACCTGTTCCTGCGGTTGGGCTGCCAGCAGCTTGTCGACATAGGTCACCGGGTTGCTCATCACCTCGCGCTGCTGGCTGACCTCGAATTGGTACAGGCGGGTGTCGGCGATCTGGTCGGCCAGGTCACGGTCGAGTTTCAGGTGTGGCAGGGTCTGTTTCTGTTTGTAGAGGATCTTGGACAGCAGCAGGCTGCCCTTGAGCACGTTGATCTGCTCGTCCAGCGCCTGGTCGGCCTGGGTCAGGCTGTCCAGTTGCTGCTTGGTGCGCAGGTTCTGCTGGGTCAGCTCATTGAGGCGGTCGGTGCTTTTGAGCAGGTAGTCGGACAGCTTCAGGTTAGCTGCGCTTTCGGTGGCCAGCAGGCTGCTGCCGCCCGCCTTCTGCGCCTCGATCGATTGCTGGGTGACCGTTTCCTGGGACTGGGCCAGGCGCTTGTCGTTGATCAGCGTCTGCAGGTCCTGGATTTCCTGCTCCAGACGCGCGGCACGCTCGATCAGCAGGTCATGGCGGGCGTTGCCAAGGTCCTGCAGCACGCTGTTGCCGGCCAGTTCCTGGCGGCGCAGCAGGGTCAGCGCGTTGAGCGAAGCCAGTTCTGCGTTCAGCTGGTTGCGCTGGTCGGCGTTGATCGACTTGCCACCGTCCTTGCCGGTCTTGAGGATGCTGTTGATCTGCTGGGCGCGGGTCTGGTTGCTGCTGATTTCGGCCTGGGCACGTTCGGGGCGGGTCTGCGAGTTGATGATCAGGCTGTTGGCGTCGGACAGCGACTTCTGCAGCTCGCCCTGCTGGGTGTTGCGCTCGCTGAGCATCTGTTCGAGCTGCTGCACGTTGAGGTTGGCATAGCGCTGGGCAACCGGCTGAACCTTGGTTTGCTTGAGCCGGGCCAGCTCTTTCTGGCTGTCGTCGGTTTCCTTGGGTGCGGCACTGAGTTGCTGCTTGAGGGCGGCCAGCTTCTTCTCGTTGTCGTCCTTGCTGGCCAGCAGGCTCAGGGTCTGTTCCAGCACCTGCTGCAAGGCCTTCTGGTCGGCCTCGGGCAGCTTGCGCTCGGCAATCTTGTCGAGGCTGTTCTGAATGCTGGCAGCCGTTGGCGGCTCTGCCGCGGTGGCCGCGAAGGAAAGGGACAGGCACAGCCCGAGCAGGGCTGGGCGAAGGTATGCGCGCAGGGACATAGGCAGACTACTTGTGGATCCGGCAGAAACGAAGTTTAGAGGAACAATCCTGGTCCGGGTCGCGTTCCTTCGGGGAATCTGACGCCCACTTTCTGGATCTTGTTCCCGACCATGGTCGCCACGGTCCAGATCGTGCCGTGCCATTCCACCTGGTCACCTACTACTGGAGCGCCTCCGACCTTCTGTCGGATGAACTGCGCCAGCGGCATTTTCGCGTCCAGGCCATCGAGTTTCAGGCCATACAGTGCGGCCACCGCACCCAGTTCGGCATCGCCTTCAAGAACGAAGTCGCCGAAGAAGCGCAGGTCCAGGCCACGCTGCGGCGCCTGGCTGAACAGTTTGCCCAGCGCCGGCAGGTTGTGTTCGTGGCCGATCACGCAGAGCATGTCGTCGACCTCCAGCACGGTGCTGCCAGAGGGGTGCAGCAACTGCTCGCCGCGGAACAGGGCGGCGATGCGTGTGCCTTCCGGCATCTTCAGCTCGCGCAGGGCGGCGCCGATGCACCACTTCTCCTTGCCCAGGCGGTAGACGAACATTTCCCACTCGCTGGTGATGTGCACCTCCAGCGCAGAGCGGGAGATGGGCGCCGGATCCGGTGGTACCGTCACCTTCAGCAGCTTGGCCATCCACGGCAGGCTGGTGCCTTGCACCAGCAGCGACACCAGCACGATGAAGAAAGCCAGGTTGAAGAACAGCTGGGCGTCCGGCAGGCCGGCCATCAGCGGGAACACCGCGAGAATGATCGGCACCGCGCCGCGCAGGCCAACCCACGAGATGAAGCCTTTTTCGCGGCCGTGGAAGGCCTTGAACGGCAGCAATGCCGCCACCACCGACAGAGGCCGCGCCACCAGGATCATCCACAACGCCAGGCCCAGTGCCGGCAGGGCAATGGGCAGCAGGTCGTGCGGTGTCACCAGCAGCCCCAGTACCAGGAACATGCCGATCTGCGCCAGCCAGGCCATGCCGTCGAGCATGTGCAGGATGCCATGGCGGCTGCGAATCGGCTTGTTGCCCAGCACCAGGCCGCACAGGTACACAGCCAGGAAGCCGCTGCCGTGCAGGGCGTTGGTCAGCGAGAACACCACCAGGCCACCGGCCACCACCAGAATGGGGTAGAGGCCACCGGCCAGGTTGATCCGGTTGACCATTTGCAGCATCAGCCAGCCGCCGCCCAGGCCCAGCAACCCGCCGATGCCGAACTCGCGCAGCAGGTGGGTGAGTAGGCTCCAGTGCAGGCCGGTCTGGCCGCTGGCAATCATGTCGATCAGCGTAACTGTCAGGAAGACCGCCATCGGGTCGTTGCTGCCCGACTCGATCTCCAGGGTGGCGGTAACCCGTTCGTTCAGGCCCTTGCCGCCCAGCAGCGAAAACACCGCTGCGGCGTCGGTGGAGCCGACGATGGCGCCGATCAGCAAGCCCTGGATCAGGCTCAGGTTGAACAGCCAGGCAGCAACAAGGCCGGTCAGGGCGGTGGTGATCATGACCCCGACCGTGGCCAGCGACAGTGCCGGCCATAGCGCTACGCGAAAGCTCGCCACCCGTGTGCGCAGGCCGCCGTCGAGCAGGATCACCGCCAGGGCGAGGTTGCCCACCAGGTAGGCGGTCGGGTAGTTGTTGAAGATGATGCCGCCACCATCGACACCGGCGACCATGCCCACGGCGAGAATGATGACCAGAATAGGGATGCCCAGGCGCGACGACAGCGAACTGACCAGAATACTCGCGCCCACCAGTAATGCGCCGATCAGGAACAGGCTGTTGATGGTGCTGGCATCCAAAGGCAGGTACTCCGGGATAACGCTGGAAAGGGGAATGACTGGCAAGTCGCGTGCCAATCGATTCTAACCTGATGAATTGGCAGCATGTAAAGCGTTTCTGCAGATGTGCAAAAGGCACCGCGGTGGGTGCCTTTTGTCATGCTGCCGGTGCAGGCTTACGCCTGCTTCACTTCACGCATCGGCTTGCCTTTGACCGGGGCATCACCAGCCACGTAGTACTTGGCGGTGCTGCGTGGCAACGGCTTGCGACCACGGATCTTGTCCGAGATTTTCTCGGCAATCATGATCGTGGTGGCGTTGAGGTTGCCGGTGATGATCAACGGCATGATCGAGGCATCCACTACGCGCAGGCCCTGCATGCCGTGCACACGGCCTTCGCCATCGACCACCGCCATGTCGTCGGTGCCCATCTTGCACGAGCAGGACGGGTGGAAGGCGGTTTCGGCGTGCTCGCGGATGAACTTGTCCAGCTCTTCATCGGTTTGCACATGCGCGCCGGGGCTGATTTCGCGGCCGCGGTACGGGTCCAGTGCCGGCTGGGCCATGATTTCGCGGGTCAGGCGGATGCCGTCACGGAATTCCTGCCAGTCCTGCTCGGAGGACATGTAGTTGAACAGGATGCTCGGGTGCTGGCGCGGGTCTTTCGACTTGGTCTGGATGCGGCCGCGGGACGGGGAGCGCATCGAACCCATGTGCGCCTGGAAGCCATGCTCCTTCACGCCATTGGAACCGTTGTAATTGATCGCCACCGGCAGGAAGTGGTACTGGATGTTCGGCCACTTGAATTCAGGGCGGCTGCGAATGAAACCGCCAGCCTCGAACTGGTTGCTGGCGCCGATGCCGGTGCCGTTGAACAGCCACTCGGCACCAATGGCCGGCTGGTTCCACCACAGCAGCGACGGGTACAGCGACACCGGCTGGGTGCAGGCGTACTGCAGGTAAAGCTCCAGGTGGTCCTGCAGGTTTTCACCCACGCCCGGCAGGTCGTGCACCACCGGAATGTCGAGGCTTTCCAGCAGGGCACGCGGGCCAACACCGGAGCGCTGCAGCAGCTGCGGCGAAGCGATGGCGCCGGAGCTGACGATCACTTCCTTGCGGGCACGGGCTTCTACGCGTTCTTCGCTGTCGCCCACCAGGTAGGTGACGCCAACCGCGCGCTTGCCTTCGAACAGCACACGGTCGCTGAGGGCGTGGGTCACGATGGTCAGGTTCGGGCGTTTCTTGGCCTGGTCCAGGTAGCCACGGGCGGTGCTGGAGCGGCGGCCGTTCTTGGTCACCGAACGGTCCATCGGGCCAAAGCCTTCCTGCTGGTAGCCGTTGAGGTCTTCGGTACGCGGGTAACCGGCCTGTACACCGGCTTCGACCATTGCGTTGAACAGCGGGTTGTTGCCTGCTTTGGGCGTGGCGACGCTGAGCGGGCCGTCACCGCCGTGGTAGTCGTTGGGGCCGATGTCGCGGGTTTCGGCCTTGCGGAAGTACGGCAGGCAGTCGAGGTAGGTCCAGTCTTCCAGGCCTGGCAGTTCTGCCCAACCGTCGAAGTCCATGGCGTTGCCGCGGATGTAGCACATGCCGTTGATCAGCGACGAACCACCCAGGCCCTTGCCGCGGCCACACTCCATGCGGCGGCCGTCCATGAACGGCTCCGGGTCGGTCTCGTAGGCCCAGTTGTAGCGGCGGCCTTGCAGCGGGAAGGCCAGGGCTGCTGGCATCTGGGTGCGGAAGTCGAAGCGGTAGTCGGGGCCGCCGGCTTCCAGCAGCAGTACGGTGACGCCGGCATCTTCGGTCAGGCGGGTGGCCAGTGTGTTACCGGCGGAGCCGGCACCGACGATGATGTAATCGTATTCCATGGCATTTCTCCGAAATGCAGCGGCAAGCTTCTAGCTACAAGCTGCAAGAAAAAGCAGCTGGGCGACGCTTGCGAATGGATGGTATCTGCAAGGGCCGGCGGTCTGACGCCGACCGGCTCTTTCTTGCAGCTTGAAGCTTGCGGCTTGCAACTGTCGGTCAGAAGACCGAGTTGTAGCCGCCCAGTTCGACCTGAACCGACTTGATACGGGTGTATTGGGCCAGCGAGCTGACGCCGTTTTCACGGCCTACGCCCGACTGCTTGTAGCCACCGACCGGCATCTCGGCCGGCGATTCACCCCAGGCGTTGATCCAGCAGATACCGGCTTCGAGCTTGTGGATGATGCGGTGGGCGCGGGTGATGTCGTTGGTGCAGACACCGGCGGCCAGGCCGTAGTCGGTGTCGTTGGCGCGGCGGATCACTTCTTCCTCGGTTTCATAGGTGAGGATGCTCATCACCGGGCCGAAGATCTCTTC
Organism: Pseudomonas sp. PARCl1; assembly: GCF_947311875.1. Taxonomy (NCBI): domain Bacteria; kingdom Pseudomonadati; phylum Pseudomonadota; class Gammaproteobacteria; order Pseudomonadales; family Pseudomonadaceae; genus Pseudomonas; species Pseudomonas sp. PARCl1. The sequence goes on along the minus strand of NZ_CAMZMX010000009.1, from coordinate 35,681 downwards.
CTTGACGATGGTCATGTCGTCGCTGCAGTCGGTGAACACGGTCGGGGCCACGAAGGCGCCTTTGGCGAACTCACCGGTGGTCAGACGCTCGCCGCCGCACAGCAGGCGGGCACCTTCCTCTTTGCCCTTGGCGATGTAGCCCAGCACGCTTTCCATGTGCTGGAAGCTGACCAGCGGGCCGAAGTTGGTGTTTTCGTCTTCCGGGTTGCCGACGCGGATGCGCGCAACGCGCTCGGCGATCTTGGCTTCGAAGGCAGCTTTCATTTCAGCCGGGATGAACACGCGGGTACCGTTGGTGCATACCTGGCCCGAGCTGTAGAAGTTGGCCATCATGGCGATGTCGGCGGCCTTGTCCAGGTCGGCATCGGCGCAGATGATCAGCGGCGACTTGCCGCCCAGTTCCATGGTGACTTCCTTGAGCGACGAGCTCGAGGCGCTGGCCATGACCTTCTTGCCGGTGGTGGTGCCGCCGGTGAAGGAGACCTTTTCGATGCGGGGGTGCTCGGTCAGCCAGGTACCGACTTCACGGCCGCTGCCGGTCAGCACGTTGAACACGCCATTGGGCAGGCCGGCTTCGGTGTAGATCTCGGCCAGTTTGAGGGTGGTCAGCGACGTGACTTCCGATGGCTTGAAGATCATCGCGTTGCCAGCGGCCAGGGCCGGGGCGGATTTCCACAGGGCGATCTGGATCGGGTAGTTCCAGGCACCGATACCTACGGTCACGCCCAGCGGCTCGCGGCGGGTGTAGACGAAGGACGACTCACGCAGCGGGATCTGCTCGCCCTCGATGGCCGGCACCAGGCCTGCGTAGTACTCCAGCACATCGGCGCCGGTGACGATGTCGACATAGCGGGTTTCCGAGTACGACTTGCCGGTGTCCAGGGTTTCCAGCATGGCCAGCTCGTCGTTGCGCTCACGCAGGATGTCGACGGCGCGGCGCAGGATGCGCGAGCGCTGCATGGCGGTCATCGCAGCCCAGACTTTCTGGCCACGCTCGGCGCTTTCGACGGCTTTCTCGACGTCAGCCTCGGTCGCACGCTGCACGTGGGCAAGGACTTCGCCGGTAGCCGGGTTGATGGCTTCGAAAGTGGCATCGCTGCCAGCGTCGACGTAAGCGCCATCGATGTAGAGTTTTTGCGTTCCGAAACGGGCCATAGTGTCCTCGCAAGTGCAGTGTGTGGTTTGGCTTTGCGTCACGCTCCTGCCGGGTGGGCAAGGGCCGTGCGCGCTTGTTCAGCAGCCGGGTCGTTGGTGCCCAGGGTGTGCTGCTTAGCCAGTTGTAGATCCATGTATTCGTAAGCAATCCGTACTGCCTGGCCAGTGTCGAATGCATCACCCGACAAGGCACCGCGCAGCCACAGACCGTCGATCAGGGCTGCCAGGCCACGGGCGGCCTTGCGCGCATGGTAAAGCGGCAAGGCACGGCGAAACTGGCAACACAGGTTAGAGTACAAACGGTGGTCGTTGATCCGTTGCAACCTGTGCAAATCGGGCTGGTGCATGCTGGAAGCCCAAAAGGCCAACCAGGTTTTCATCGCCGGGCCGTTCACCTGGCTGGCATCGAAGTTGCCCTCGATGATCACTTTCAGGTGAGCGCGCGGGCTGTCGTCCGTCAGGGCCTGGCGACGTGCTCGAACGCCTTCGTTGAGCATATTCATGATGTAACCCATCGTCGCTGCTATCAGGCCGTTCTTGTCCCGAAAGTAGTGACTGATGATGCCGTTCGACACCCCGGCCAAACGGGCAATCAGCGCAATGCTGGCGTCCCCCAGGCCGACCTGGTCGACAGCCTGCAACGTGGCTTCGATCAACTGCTGGCGGCGGATGGGTTGCATACCGACCTTGGGCATCTTGCTATCTCCTCAGGCCTGCGAGCAGGCGACAGGCGGCTGACTCGGCGAAGACCAGTCTATTTTGTTTTGATTGAACGTTCAATCAATAAAGAATAAGCTCTGCGACAATTTGTGCCATTGACAGTCTTTCAGGTCGTCGAGCAGGCACGAATTGACACCCCAGGAAATCGCGTAACCCCCGTAATACAAGGCGTTGACGGGCATCAGCGATGCGAAATGCAGATTCTGCCACGTGGCCCCGGCCCTGCGGCGGGCCCTTGGAGCGGGCGGGGTGATCTGTGACAAATGCGCGCACCCAGCGGGTAAAGCGTGGCATTTGCAGCAGACCACCTGTCTGTTTTTTGCAACGTATCGATTCGGGATCACGGTTTCCAGGGTGCTTTTATAACACCTGATGCAGTGGGGATATTCCACCAATTGCTCGGGAAAGAATGATTAGCCTCCACAGCCGCACTGCCCGGAGCATTCGTGCAATGAGTTCTGCCTCACTTACCAAGCCCCCCGCCGAGAGGGTACGGGTCAACCGCGTGGTGTTCTTCACCTCGGCGCTGATGATCCTTGTTCTGACTGCCTTGCTGATCGCTGTACCCGAAACTGCCGGCCAGGTGCTGGGCGTGGCCCAGAAGTGGCTGACGCGCACCTTTGGCTGGTACTACATGCTGGTGATCTGCGGTTACCTGCTGTTCGTCGTCTACCTGGCCTTCTCCGATTACGGCAGCCTCAAGCTCGGCGGCAAGGACGACCAGCCCGACTTCAGCTATGGCGCCTGGGCCGGCATGCTGTTCTCCTCGGGCATCGGTATTTCGCTGCTGTATTTTGGCGCCTCCGAGCCCCTGGACCACTACTTCAACCCACCGGAGGGCACCCCGGCAAGCCTCGAAGCTGCGCGCCAGGGCCTGCAGCTGACCTTCCTGCACTGGGGCCTGCATGGCTGGGCGATCTATGCGCTGGTCGGCCTGGCCGTGGGCTACTTTGCCTACCGGCATAACCAGCCGCTGGCGCTGCGCTCGGCGTTGTACCCCCTGGTCGGCGAACGTTGGGTCAAGGGTGCCGCCGGCAATGCCGTGGACATCTTCGGCATGTTCGTCACCCTGTTGGGCCTGGTCACCAACCTGGGCATCGGTGCCATGCAGGTGTCGTCCGGGCTGGAGTACCTGTTCGGCATGGACCACAGCAAGACCAACCTGCTGGTGGTGATCCTGGTGATGGCTGGCGTGGCTACCGTGGCGGCGGTTTCGGGTGTGGAAAACGGCATTCGCCGCCTGTCCAACCTGAACATCATGCTGTTCAGCGGCTTGCTGATCTTCGTCCTGCTGGGCGGCGAAACCCTGCACCTGCTGAACGGCTTCGTGCAGAACGTAGGCGATTACCTCAACGGTATCGTGCTGAAAACCTTCGACCTGTACGTGTATGAGGGCGAGGCTGGCTAGTCCGAACGCTGGTTGGGCCTGTGGACCGTGTTCTACTGGGCCTGGTGGATCTCCTGGGGCCCGTTCGTAGGCATGTTCATCGCCCGTATTTCCAAAGGCCGCACCGTGCGCCAGCTGGTCATGGGTGTGCTGCTGATCCCGCTGGGCTTCACCTTGGCCTGGTTGTCGATTTTCGGTAACACGGCGCTGGACCTGGTGATCAACCAGGGCGCGGTCGAGCTGGGCAAGACTGCGCTGGAACAACCCTCGATGTCGATCTACCAACTGCTGGAATACTTCCCGGCAGCCAAGCTCGTGATCGGGGTGGCGGTGTTCGTTGGCTTCGTGCTGTTCCTGACCCCGGCCGATTCCGGTGCGGTGATGATGGCCAACCTGTCCTGCAAAGGCGGCAAGGTCGACGAGGATGCCCCGCACTGGATGGTGGTGTTCTGGTCGGTGGTGATCACCCTGGTGACCATCGGTTTGCTGTTCGCCGGTAATTTCGAGGCCATGCAAACCATGGTCGTGCTGGCGGGCTTGCCATTCTCGGTGGTGCTGGTGCTGTTCATGTTCGGCCTGTACAAGGCCATGAAACAGGACGTGGCGGTAGAGCAGGAGCGCGCCGAACTGGCTGCCCGTGGCCGACGTGGGTTCAGTGAGCGGCTGACCCAGCTGGAGCTGCAGCCGACCCAGGCCGTGGTGCAGCGCTTCATGGACAAGCAGGTCAGCCCGGCCCTGAAAGAGGCTGCTGCGCAGTTGCAGACCCTGGGCTTCGACGTGGAGTCCCGTGTCGGCCAGGCGCGCGACATGATGGGCCTGCGGGTGATGATGGAAGAAGGTAACCCGTTCGTCTACGAAGTGAGCCTGGACGGCTACCTGGCGGCACCCAGCGAGGCGCCGGTGGAAGGCGAGCCGGAAGTCCGTCAACGCTTCTACCGTGCCGAGGTGTACCTGCACGACGGCAGCCAGGAGTACGACCTGATGGGCTTTGCGCCCGAGCAGATCGTGCGTGACGTGCTGGACCAGTTCGAAAGCCATCGCCAGTTGCTGGGGCGAGTGTACAGCTGACGCTGCTGCAATGAAGAAAAGGCCTTGCCCACCGTGCAAGGCCTTTTTTTTGAGCAATATGTAGCGCGGGTATCGCACCTGAATACCGCAGCCTGCGTTTTTTCAGCGGAGGCACCCAGCATGACGAGTTACAAGATACCCCCCTTCGATTTCCGCCAGGCCGTGGCCGGGCAGTTCGACGGCCGGCCGACCCTGCGCCAGGTCGCCAGTGCGCAGCTACTGCGCGTGCTGCTGCCGCACCTGCCATGGTTGGCCAACACCACGCCAGCCCTGACAAATGCTGACCCACTGATGCTGGACAGCCCAGACCCCGCTACTGCGTATTGGACCACCACACCTTTTGTGGACCGGGTTCTGGAAGCCTTGCTCGACCCCCAGGCGTTGAGCCTGGCGCCACTGGCGGATGGGCGCCATTACAACCTCGGGCTCACCGGCAGCCATCGTTTTGCCGGCTCGTCGAGCGAGTTCGACACCCGGCAGTTGCCTGACTTGTCAGCTGCCCTGAGCCAGCTGGTTGAGGACTTGCCACGACACTTCTGCGAGGCCCAGCTCGAGTTCTGGCGAGGCAAGGGCAGCGCCGGGGTGAGTCGCGACGAATGGTTGCAGTTGCTGCTCAAGCTCGCGCTACTGCGCAGCTTGCCCTGGCAGGGACTGGACCCGCAGGAGCAGGCCTGTATCCGCGGCCTGCTGCACGGCGGTGATGAGCAGCCCGCGGTGTACTTCGTGCAGACCCGGCTGACCAGTGCCTCCATGCAATACGATCAACTGCAATGCCAGATGCTGATTGCCGCCGAGTGGGATGAGCGTGAGGTCATCCTGTGGTGCGCACCTTCGGGGATAGTACGCAGTTTCAAGTCGTTGCACGCGTTTGGCCTGGCCTTGCGTGACGAACTGGCGCAACGCTACGCCTTCGAACGGATGAGTTGGCAACGCTATCCCGCCACTGGCAATGTGTTTGCCCAGCAGGTCTCGCTGCTGCTCGATACGGTGCTCGCCAGGGTCGAGCTTGCGCGTTATGCCGATATCCAGGATGTTCCGGCCCTTGAGCAGCGTTTTGACCAGCTTGGCGACCCTTCTTCGTGGTTCGTGGGGTACCCGGATGAAACCCCGGCAGTGCAACCTCCCCCTGGGTTGATGGCCAGTGCGCAGGACAGTTTTGCCTGCAGCGCTGCCTTGCTGCAGCTCGCGCTTTACCAGCTCGACTCGGGTGGGGTCTCAGCACTGGATGGCGTTCAGTCGCTGACCGATTACGCCCGTCAACGGCTGACCACGCAGATCCGCGAGGATCACGGGGCAGACAACTCGCCGGACGATCTTGTATTCGACCTTTACCTGGCCCGTGGGATCCCTGGTGGGGCGGGCACAGGCACCGGCGGCGGCGAGCCATTGGCCTTCGCCGGGAGCAAGACGCTCACCGAATTTGCCATTGGCAACCTCGCGTCGCTCAAGGGGGCGGCAATCGAGCGTATTTACCTGCGTGGCGGGGGTGAGGCACCGGCATGGCTCGATGCCGACGCCGCCAGAGCCCTCGTGACCAAAGTGGATATCGGTAGCCATTATCCTGCCTATGTCGCGGCGCAACTGGACGATCCGGCCAAGCGCGCGGACCGGGTCACGCGCCTGGGGCGGGAATGGCGTGCAGCACTGCTGGCCGCTGCACTCACTGCCAAGATGGACGGCAAGATCAAAGAGCCAGGCCTGCAATGCGTGGTCGACTATTGTGCGGGGCACGTCGACCCCGAGGCGCCGCGCATGATCCTGTTTCCGCTGGCGTTCAGGCGTAGCGCAGCGTCCAGGGTCACGGACCCGGTACGCTGCATGTACATCCTGTTCTGCGCTGAACCCTCGCTGGTGTTGCTGTACCGGCCCTTGTTCGCCAAAGACACGCTGCGTGAATATGCCAGCCTCTCGGCTTTGCTCGAACACGTGCGTGAATCGGAGATTTTGCAGGAGAGTATTCTCGACTGGATGCAGCCCAGCGTCAGGCCTGTCTACGACCATGGTGGTTTCCGCGAACCGCACATCAGCGTCATCGGCATCGACCCCTATGCGCTGCCTGAGCGTCCGGAACCTGCCAGGCTGGCGATCGAATTCTGGCGTAGCAACATTGACGAGAAACTTTATACAGCCAATCGGGACCTGCTGCTGACGCTCGCTGATGAACAGTCTGTGTCCAACGCCGAGAGCCGCTGGCAGACCTTGTGCGAGGGGGCATGGCTGTTGTTCGATGTCGTGACCTTGGCGCTTCGGGGGCCTGTGGCCTCGGTGGCCTGGTTGGTGCAATTGCTCAACGCGTTGCAGCAAGACATGGAGGCCTTGGAGCGTGGCAATGAGTTTGATCGGTCGGCGGCAACGGTTGACCTGATATTGAACCTGGGCATGGTGTTGCTGCATGCCAGGCAACCCGCCAAAGCCTTTCCCGCCTATGCATTGCCCGGTGCGGCGGAGGTCGAGGGGCCTGAGGCGCAGCGCGGCGCATTTGCCGAAATTGCAATCGCGCCTATCGAGGAAACGCCTGCGCCTGGCCACGCGCTGCCGAGCCGCTGGCTCGATTTTTCATGGCGAGGTCAGAGTGGCTTCAATTGGTTGCCGCGCGAACAGCGCGAAGCACTCAGGGCCATGCGTGCACCGGTCTCGCTTGCGGGCGTGCAGCCCTTGAACCAAGGTACGGCGACGGGCTTGTACCTGATCGACGGCGATCATTATGTAGCCCTGGCCAGTGATACCTACCGCGTGGAGCGGTTGCCAGAGGGTGTACGGGTGGTCGATGGTGGCGGAGCCGCGGGGCCCTGGCTGCGTTTCGTCGACTGCGCGTGGCGTGTGGACACGGCGCTTGGTCTGCGGGGTGGCATGGGGCCAAAATTTACTCAAGAGAGGCTGGGTGCTCGGTTTCGCGACTTGCACCAAAAGATAAGTCGCCTTGACAACCGCGCCCGGGAGGCCAGAGAGCAAGCCGGGCCTTTTGCCAGAGCTGCGCAGGAATTGCGCGAAAAACTGCTGAAACTCAGGGAACTTCGGGCCAACGCATCCGAAAGGCTGGCCGCGTTGCCCGCCGAAGACGAGGCGGGGAAGTCGCAGTTGCGCACAACGCTCGCGCTTTACGATGAGCGCAAGATTACGTTCGAGCAGGACCACTTCACACAGATCAACCTGATGCTGAAGGAGCTGGAAGCTGCGGTCGGCGCCGATATTGAAATACTGGCGCTGCACGCGACCATGCGAGAAGACAAATTTGCCCGTGAGCGGGAAAAGGGGGGCTGGGACGGGGTGCTTGCCGAGCACGATAAAGTTGTTCGCAACAGCGCTATCAACGATGCCGAGATTATTTTCACCGAGCTCTGGAGCCTTGCGAATTACCCCGAACTTGTGGAGATGCAAAACGCGCTGGATGGGCGGCCAGTCCGTGAATTCGCGGATTTGTATGAGAAGTTGCGCGTCAAACAGCAAGTCGTGATCGACGTGCAGGATCGCATGTTGGTCGGGAGTGAGCAGCTGGATCAATTGTTGACCGAAACGCCGGAAGATTTCGAGGTACAGGATTGGGGGGGCAACGCCAAACGCACCGTCGCAGACATAATTGCCAAGCGCCGCGTCAGTACAGTTCAACTGCGTTTACACCAGGTGGTGAATCTGGCCGAGCTGGCGCTGCACCTGGAAAGCGACCGGCCAGACGTACTTGCAGGCTACAAAGCTGCCCTGGCCAGCTCAAGCCTGCGCAACGCGGCCGAAGCCCACGGCGAGTTGGCCTTCTCCAACCTGCCGGCGCAGGACAGGATCGTCATCCTCCACGAAGCCTGGGACGAATACAGTGCTGCACTGGTCAACAGCGATCGCGTTTGCCGAGAGGGTGGGGCGTTGATCGAACCGGCCATGATCAAGCGCTATCGGGAGCACATCAGCAAGCTCAAGCTCGATGTGAACGTACGTCTGGGCATAGCGTATGATGAGCAGGATCACCCCCTTCTACCGACCGGGCGTAGGCCTTATCCGGCGTCCCGCGTGCCGCAGCGGTTGGTGCGTAACGGCCAGGGCCAACTGATGATCGGCAACGTTATCGAAGGGCAACCCTTGCTCGAGGTGCGTGAGAAGATAAGCGATAAGGTATTGGCCACCTTTGAACAAGTAGATGGCGAGTGGCGCGAGGTCCAGCAGCCATCGTTGTCCGACGAAGCCCCCCTAGCCGATCTCGCTAGTTGGGTGCAGTCTCTACTGAATAAGAGCAATGACCATCGAGCCTCAGCCAAGGCCTATGTCGAGATCGATATCAGCGGGTCGCTGGTGGCCAGGATATACGATCTTCAACTGAACAAACTGACCGAGGCAGTGAGCGTAGTGCGCGATGCCGGTGGCGACGATGCGCTGATCAGGACCTTGGAACAGGAAGTGGATGCGCTGCGTACAGAGAAGGAGGTGCAACTTACCACCCTGTACACCCGCACCCGCCGCCCCACTGCCGAAGCCCTGCGCTTTCTTCACGATTTGAAGGCGATCAAGGTCGTATACCTCAAGCGGCATGTCATGGCGGACGGTAGCGCTTTCGATGAGTACCTGGTCCAGCTCTTGTCAAACAACCGTAAACTCTGGGCTGTGCATTTCCATTTGCGGTCGCAGGCTGCCTACGCCCGGGATTTTACTTCGGGGCACCTGAAGGTGTGGGCCCAGCGTTACCTGAGCAGCCAGGTTGCCAGGGATACAGGGCAGCAGCTTTACCGCGGCAAGCTGACACTACAGCAAGCCACGGGGATCATTCCTTTCGATCGTCCAACAGCACAGTAGGTTCGGGGCGGCTTGCTTCTGGCCGAACCCAGGTTCATCGGTTGCTGTAGCGGCCGTGCCGGCCATGCGCCGGCATGGCCTGGTTGCTCCGCTCGGCAATCATCTGTGGCAGACCCAGCAGCGTGATGCCCTGGCTTTTCAGGCGGGGCAGTTCGCGGGCCAGCACCTCCAGCGTTTGCGGGTAAGGGTGGCCGATCAGCACTGCCGAGCCTTGCTTGTGCGCCAGGGCCACGCCTTGTTGCAACTGCCCGGCAATGGCTTCGGTGGTGCGCACGTCATCGAGAAACACATCCCGCGAGACATGCGCCAGGCCTTGCGCCTGTGCTTCTGCAGCCGCGACGGTGGCGGCACTGGTACGGCTGTCGACGAAGAACAGGTGGCGGCGCTGCAATTCGCCCATCAGCCAGGCCATGGGTTCGCGCTGGGCCGTCATGCGGCTGCCCATGTGGTTGTTGATGCCGGCCGCGTAAGGCACCTTGAGCAGCGCGCTGTCCAGGCGCCGGGCCAGCTCTTCGCCGGCGATGCCGGGGTGCCAGGCATAGGGCCCGGTGGCCGGGTCCATGGGCATGTGCAGGATCACCGTTTTGCCAGCCCTGTGCGCTTGGCGGGCGAAGTCGGTTGCATGCGGGGTGTCGGGCATGATGGCCATGGTCACCGGGCCGGGTAGGGCCAAGGTGCGGCTGTCCCGCTCGGGGCTCTGGCCAAGGTCGTCGATGATGATGCTCATGTAGGCTTTGCCGGCCGGCGCCGCTTGCGCGACCCCGGCCAACAGGCAGAACACCAGGCACAGCAGGTACCGCACGGGCTGGATCATTTGCCCGAGGTGATGTTGAGGCCTTTGAGCAGGCTCAGTGCCTGGCTCAGTTGGAAGTCGTCGTCCTGTGGGCGCTCCTTGCGCTTGCTGCTGCCGGTCGGGCGGTCGGCGCCGCCGTTACCGTTGCCCAGGTGGCCCTGCAGGTCGGCTTCCTTGAAGTTGTCGGTGTCGACCTCGGCAGTGAGCTTGGCCTGACGTACTTCGATGTCGGGGACGATACCCTGGGCCTGGATCGAACGGCCATTGGGGGTGAAGTACAGTGCGGTGGTCAGCTTCAGGGCGCGGTCATTGGCCAATGGCAGCACGGTTTGTACCGAGCCTTTGCCGAAACTGTCGGTGCCCATCAGCACGGCGCGCTTCTGGTCTTGCAGTGCGCCCGCCACAATTTCCGAAGCCGATGCGCTGCCGCCGTTGATCAGCACCACCAGTGGCACCCCTTCGCTGGCGTCGGCCGGGTCGGCCGAGAAGCGCAGCTCGGAATTGGCGATGCGGCCCTTGGTGTAGACGATCAGGCCCTTGGTGAGGAAGTGGTCGGCCACTTCCACGGCCGATTGCAGCACGCCACCCGGGTTGTTGCGCAGGTCGAGCACCACCCCGCGCAGTTTCTTGCCGTTGTCCTTGCGCAGCTTGGCCAGGGCTTTGCCCACCTCGTCGCCGGTCTTGACCTGGAACTGGGTGATGCGGATATAGCCGTAGTCGTTTTCCAGCAGCTGGCTCTTCACGCTCTTGACCTGGATCACCGCGCGGGCCAGGGTCACGTCGAAGGGGTTACCGCCGTCGCGGACCAGGGTCAGGGTGATTTTGTCGCCGACCTTGCCGCGCATCTTGTCCACCGCTTCGGTCATGGTCTGGCCGCGGGTCGGGGCGCCGTTGATCTTGACGATCAGGTCGCCGGCCTGGACGCCTGCACGCGAGGCCGGGGTGTCATCGATCGGCGAGACCACCTTGATGAAGCCGTCTTCCTGGCCCACTTCGATACCCAGCCCACCGAACTCGCCGCTGGTGCTTTCCTGCAGTTCCTGGAAGTCCTCGGGGCCCAGGTAGGCCGAGTGTGGGTCGAGGTTGCTGAGCATGCCCTTGATGGCATTCTCCAGCAGGGTCTTGTCGTCTACCGGCTCGACATAGGCCGCCTTGATGCGGTCCATGACTTCGGCGAAGGTGCGCAGCTCTTCCAGTGGCAGTGGCGCCTTGGCAGTGACCTCGGTGGCCGGCACAGCTGCCGCCTTGGCCGGCTCCGCGGCAGTGGCCAGGGGCGCGCCGACCGCCAGGGCGATGGACAGGGCCAACTGGGTGAGACGAGGCGAGTGCAGCATGTCGAACGGACTCCTGATCCTGTAAGCGCTCCCTGCGGAGCATCGGTGCAGCGTTTGGGCCGCGCCGTAGAAAGTTGACTAACCCCGGCACCACTGCGAAGGGTCGGTAGGCCGGCCCTGCTGGCGGATGGCGAAGTACAAGCCTGCCGCGTCCTGGCCACCGCTGTCGCCGACGGTGGATATGGCTTCACCGGCCTTGACGATGTCACCGGCACTTTTCAGCAGGCTCTGGTTATGGCCGTACAGGCTCAGGTAACCGTTGCCATGATCGAGAATGACCAGAAGCCCGGCGCCGCGCAACCAGTCGGCGAACACCACACGCCCGCCGTGCACGGCGCGCACTTGTGTGCCGGGGTTGGCGCTGATCATCACGCCGTCCCATTTGGCCCGGGCATCGTTGCCGCGTGCATCGCCGAAGCGTGCCAGCAATCGACCATTGACTGGCCAAGGAAGTTTGCCCCGTGCTGCAGAAAATGCACCGCCGTAGTTGGCGCCGTCGCTGGAAACCATCGGCCCGAGGGTGGTACGGGCCTTTTTCGGCGGCTCTGCCGGCGCTTCAGGCTCGCGCGCCTGGTTGCGCGCAGCGGCGGCCAGGGCCTCTTGCTGCCGGCGTTTTTCCGCTTCCTGCTGCGCCAGCAAGGCTTTCTTGCGTGCCTCTTCAGCCTCGCGGGCCTGGCGTGCCAGGGTTTCCTCGATGGTCTTGAGGACTTTGGCCAGGTCGGCCTGGTCCTGCTGACGGGCCTGGAGCTTCTGGTCGCGGTCTTTCATGTCGCTGTTGAGCTTGGCCAATACCTGCTGGCGCTTGCCGCGTTCGCTCTCCAGGGCCTGGCGGCGGCTGTCGAGGTCGGCACGCTGGGCCAGCAACTGCTGCTGCTGGGCAGACATTTGCTGCTCGACACTGGCCAGCTGGCGGAGGGTTTCGTTGAAGGTGCGCAGCTGCTCCAGGCGCGCCTTGCTCATGTAGTCGTAGTAGGTCAGGGTGCGGGCGAATTTCTCTGGGTTCTGCTGGTTGAGCAGCAGCTTGAGGTATTCCTCGCGACCGTTGTTCTGGTAGGCCGAGCGGGCCTGAATGGCGATCAGCCGTTGCTGTTCAACGCGGGCGGTCTGGAGTTTTTTTTTCTCGGTTTCAAGGCGCTCCAGCTCGCCCTCGGTCTTTTTTAGCGCTTGCTGCAGTGCCTCCACCTGCTTTTCGAGGTTGCCGATATCGGTCTCGGTGGCTTTCAGGTCCTTTTGCACACCGGCTTTTTCTTCCTGGAGCTTGCCCAGTGTTTTCTTGAGCTCGGCAATGTCCTGGCGGGTGGCGTCCAGTTGCTGCTGGGTCTGTGCGCGCTCATCGGCGAAGGCCGGGCTGAGCAGGCATGACAAGGCTAGGAGGATCAGGGCGCGAAGCATGGGGTTTGGCGTACCAAGGATGGAGACTGGCCTAGTATGCCCGCCTGGGCGGGCAAATTGAATCAGCTGCAAGCGTGAAGCTACAAGCGGCAAGAAAAAGCGCGCCACCTCTCGCTTGCAGCTTGCAGCTTGCAGCTTGCAGCCGTCAGGCGTCTACCAGAATCGAAGTGCCGGTCATTTCGGCAGGCTTTTCCAGCCCCAGCAGCTTCAACATGGTCGGCGCAACATCGGCCAGCACGCCGCCATCACGCACTTTCACGTTGCGCTTGCCGACATAGATGAACGGCACCGGCTCGGTGGTGTGTGCGGTGTGGGCCTGGCCGGTGGACTCGTCTTCCATCTGCTCGACGTTCCCGTGGTCGGCGGTGATCAGCGCTTCGCCACCGACCTTGTCCAGCGCCTCGACAATGCGGCCAACGCAGTTGTCCAGCGCTTCGACAGCCTTGACTGCCGCTTCGAACACGCCGGTGTGGCCGACCATGTCACCGTTGGCGTAGTTGACCACGATCACGTCGAAGCGCTGTTGCTCGATGGCTTCGACAATGCGGTCGGTCACTTGCGGTGCGCTCATTTCCGGCTGCAGGTCGTAGGTGGCGACCTTCGGCGATGGGATCAGGATGCGCTCTTCGCCTTCGAATGGCTCTTCGCGGCCACCGGAGAAGAAGAAGGTGACGTGGGCGTATTTTTCGGTTTCGGCGATACGCAGTTGGGTCTTGCCGTGCTTTGCCAGGTACTCGCCCAGTACATTGTTCAGGCTGGACGGGGCAAAGGCAGCGGGTGCCGGGATTTTCGCCGAATACTGGGTCAGGCCGATGTAGGCCGCCATTTTTGGCAGGCGTGCACGGGCGAATTCGGTGAAATCGGGCTCGACGAAGGCGCGCGACAACTCGCGAGCGCGGTCGGCGCGGAAGTTCATGAAGATCACGGCATCGCCGTCTTCGACCTTGACTGCTGCGCCAATGCGCGTGGCCTTGACGAACTCGTCGCTCTCGTCACGGGCGTAGGCCGCTTGCAGGCCTGCCACGGCGGTGTCAGCGGTGTATTCGGCGCTGCTGTCGACGATCAGGTTATAGGCGGCGCTGACGCGGTCCCAGCGGTTGTCGCGGTCCATGGCGTAGTAGCGGCCGATCAGGCTGGCGATGCGGCCCTTGCCCAGCTTGGCGAAGGTGGCGTCGAGCAGCTCGATGGACGACTGCGCGCTACGTGGCGGGGTGTCACGGCCATCGAGGAAGGCGTGCAGATAGATTTTTTCCGCGCCGCGCTGCGCGGCCAGTTCGGCCATGGCAACGATGTGGTCCTGGTGGCTGTGCACGCCACCATCGGACAGCAGGCCAAGGATGTGCACGGCCTTGCCGGCACCGGCAGCCTTGTCCACCGCACCGGTGAGCACCGGGTTTTGGAAGAACTCACCGTCGCGGATGGCCTTGGTCACCCGGGTGAAGTCCTGATAGACGACGCGGCCCGCGCCCAGGTTCATGTGACCGACTTCGGAGTTGCCCATCTGCCCGTCCGGCAGGCCGACATCCATGCCCGAGCCGGAAATGAGGCCATGCGGCTGGCTGGCGCGCAGGCGGTCGTAGACCGGCGTGTTAGCGGCGTAGATGGCGTTGTATTCAGGGCTTTCGCTGTGGCCGAAGCCATCCAGGATGATCAGGACCAGGGGTTTGGGCGTACTCGTCATCAATCAAACTCACGGTTGTTCAAAGATGATAAAGAAACGCATTTTAGGGCAAATACGCCACGTGCGGCGAATAATCGTCCCATCCCCCGACCGGCGCGCGCGCAATGGCACCATGAAACTGGTCTGATGGCCGGCCCGTCGGGCTTTGGTGGTACCAAGGGGCTGTGTATACTGGCCGGCATTTTCAATCGCCTGGAACACCGCTGATGGTTGCTCACCTGATTCAATTCGCGACAGATCACTACATCCTGGTTGCGATCTTCTTCATTCTGCTGGTCCTGCTGCTCATCAATGAAATCCGCCGTGGCGGGCAGAGCCTGAGCAACGGTCAGCTGACTGCCCTGGTCAATGCCGACAAGGCGCTGGTGATCGATATCCGCCCGGCCAAGGAGTATTCCGCCGGTCACATCGTGGGTGCGGTGAACATTCCGCAGGACAAGCTGGCCAACCGCATGGCCGAGCTGGACAAGCACAAAGAGAAGACCCTGATCGTCGTCGACGCGATGGGCCAGCAGTCCGGCAGCATTTGCCGCGATCTGCTCAAGGCCGGTTACAACGCCGCCAAGCTGAGCGGTGGCGTTTCCAGCTGGAAAGCCGATAACCTGCCCCTGGTGAAGTGATATGAAGCCCGTCATCGTTTATTCCAGCGACTACTGCCCCTACTGCATGCGTGCCAAGTACCTGCTCGAGAGCAAGGGCGTGGCATTCGAGGAAATCAAGGTCGACGGCAAACCGCAACTGCGCGCCGAGATGGCCCAGAAAGCCGGCCGCACGTCGGTGCCGCAGATCTGGATCGGCAGTACCCATGTCGGTGGATGCGATGACCTCTATGCCCTGGAACGCGCCGGCAAGCTCGACGCGTTGCTGGCGGCCTGATTTGCACTGCATTCGAAAACATTAGGATAAGGATCTGCCATGACTGACCAACAGACCAACGGCGCTGCTGCTGAAGACAACAGCCCTCAGTTCTCCCTGCAGCGCATCTATGTGCGCGACCTGTCGTTCGAGGCCCCGAAAAGCCCGCAGATCTTCCGTCAGACCTGGGAGCCAAGCGTTGCCCTGGACCTGAACACCAAGCAAAAGGCCCTGGAAGGCGACTTCCATGAGGTGGTGCTGACCCTGTCGGTCACCGTGAAGAACGGCGACGAAGTCGCGTTCATCGCTGAAGTGCAGCAGGCGGGTATCTTCCTCATCGCCAACCTCGATGCGGCTTCGATGAGCCACACGCTGGGTGCGTTCTGCCCGAACATTCTGTTCCCGTATGCCCGCGAGACCCTGGACAGCCTGGTGACCCGTGGTTCGTTCCCGGCGCTGATGCTGTCGCCGGTCAACTTCGACGCCCTGTACGCGCAGGAAATGCAGCGCATGCAGGAAGCCGGCGAAGCGCCAACCGTTCAGTAACTGCTGCCGGTATCGGAAAAGCGCCTCTAGGGGCGCTTTTTTGTTGGCTGTGTGGGAAGCCGCACGTGGTCCCTGTGGGAGCCGGCTTGCCGGCGATAGGGCCAGTGCAGGCTTACACATCAGCTCCCGGCAAACCCGTTCTGCCGCCAGGCCTCATACACCGTCACCGCCACTGTATTGGACAGGTTCAGGCTGCGACAGCCTGGGCGCATGGGCAGGCGCAGGCGTTGCTCGGCGGGCAGGCTGTCGAGGACTTCTGCCGGCAGCCCGCGGCTCTCCGGCCCGAACAGGAACGCGTCACCCGGCTGGTACGCGACCTCGTGGAACGGGTGCGAGCCCTTGGTGGTAAAGGCGAACAGCCGTGGGTTGCCCAGGCTTTCCAGGCATTCGGCCAGGCTCTGGTGGCGCTTGAGCGTGGCATACTCGTGGTAATCCAGCCCCGCGCGGCGCAGGCGCTTGTCATCCAGTTCGAAGCTGATGGGTTCGATCAGGTGCAGGTGGCAGCCGCTGTTGGCGCACAGGCGAATGATATTGCCGGTATTCGGCGGAATTTCTGGTTGAAAAAGGATGACGTGAAACATGCACGGCTCCAAGCAAGAGGATGACGGGCATTCTACCCCCGAACCGGATGTGCGTTCGAAGGCGTTGCCGCGCATGCTGCTGTCGCTGGCGATCGTCGGGGTGATGGTGGGGCTGATGATCGGCCGCCTGACCGCCCCTGTAGAGCGTCAGTTGCAGCAGGTAGAGGTGTTGCCGGATGGGCTGGCGCTGTGGTTCAACGAAGAACCCAAGCTGCATGCCGAGAACGTCCAAGGCACAGTGGCTGTGCTGTTCCAGGCCCAGGGCACGGCCCGGCAGGGCCAGTTGAGCCTGAACGGCAAACCGGTAAGCTGGCGGCTGCAGAACAGCCAGGAGGGGTTGTTGCTGACGGTGGTGGCCGCGCGCCCCCTGCACGGCCAATGGGCCGGTGCAGAAGACGCTGGGCGCTGGCGGCTGCAGGTGAGCCTGCAGGAATAAAAGAGGGGATATCCCGGCCTGCCTGTACCAGGGTCCCCAAAAGGGCTACGGCGTACTGCGTGTAAAGGGGGGATGGCCCGGCCTGCCTGTACCGAGGTCCCCAAAAAACGGCGGTGTTGCTAATAAAAGAGGGGTTCACCCGGCCTGCCTGTACCAGGGCCCCCGAAACTGGGTATGTATTAGCTATTGCAGGGGGCGTGCCAGTTTTGCAAAACCCGGAAATACTGGGCTTTGAGGGGGATTCGGCCGGTTTTTGAGGGGGTTTGTGCCTTGGCGAGGTGCAGCGGGCACAGGAACGGTGCATCGGAAGGCTGAAACAGCTGGGGCCACTTTGCGGCCCTGTCGCGGCACAAGGCCGCTTACAATGGGCGGGGGTGGCCGGCAGTCCTGCGGAGCCGGGCCGGCATCATCAATCGATGTAGGAGCGGGTTCACCCGCGAATACGGTAGTACCGGCAATGCACATTGCCTGGCAGAAACTGGCCCGCAGGCCCGGCCCTTTCGCGGGTGAACCCGCTCCTACAGGTAACCCATCAGCCCGGAGGCACAGATGGTCCGTGTAGGAGCGGCCTTGTGTCGCGAAAGGGCTGCGCAGCAGCCCCAAAGATCTCGAGGGTTAACCTAGCGCTCAGTGCTCGTCACCTTCCTCATCATCGCCACCCGCCACATTCATCCCCAGTTCCTTGATCTTGCGGGTCAGGGTGTTGCGGCCCCAGCCTAGCAACAGCGCCGCATCGCGGCGCCGGCCGGCGGTGTGCTTGAGGGCGGTCTCGATCATGATCCGCTCAAAGCTTGGCACCGCGCTGTCCAGCAGGTTGGATTGCCCACGCGCCAATGCCTGGTCAGCCCACTGGCGCAGCGCCTGCTCCCAGTTGGTCACGGGGGCAGCGTCCTGGGGCAGGTTCAGCAGCTCCGGCGGCAAGTCACCAATAAGTACCTCGCGGCTGGAGGCCATGACGGTGATCCAGCGGCAGGTGTTCTCCATCTGCCGCACGTTGCCCGGCCATGGCAGGTTGCGGATGAACTCCTCGGTTTCCGGCTTGAGCACCTTCGGCTCGACCGCCAGCTCTTGGGCGGCACGGGCAAGGAAATGGCGGGCGAGTGCGGGGATGTCTTCGCGCCGGTCAGCCAACCTCGGGATATGGATGCGAATCACGTTCAGGCGGTGGAACAAGTCTTCGCGGAACTTGCCAGCCTGCACCAGTGACTCAAGGTTCTGGTGAGTAGCGGCGATGATACGCACGTCTACCTTGACCGGCACGTGGCCGCCGACCCGGTAGAACTCGCCATCTGCCAGCACCCGCAGCAGGCGGGTCTGGGTTTCGGCGGGCATGTCGCCGATCTCGTCGAGGAACAGGGTGCCGCCATCGGCCTGCTCGAAGCGTCCCCTGCGCAGGTTGGCGGCGCCAGTGAAAGCGCCTTTTTCGTGGCCGAACAGCTCGGACTCCATCAGGTCCTTGGGGATGGCGGCCATGTTCAGGGCAATGAACGGTGCCGCTGCGCGCGGGCTGTGGCGGTGCAGGGCGTGGGCTACCAGTTCTTTGCCGGTACCGGACTCGCCATTGATCAGCACGGTGATGTTGGAGTGGCTGAGGCGGCCAATGGCGCGGAACACCTCCTGCATCGCCGGGGCTTCACCGATGATCTCCGGCGTGCGCGCCAGGCTTTGTGGCACGTCCAGCCCTTGCTGCTCCTGGGCGTGCTGGTTGGCCCGCTTGACCAGCGAAACCGCCTCGTCCACGTCGAACGGCTTGGGCAGATACTCGAAAGCGCCGCCTTGGTACGATGCCACGGCGCTGTCCAGGTCGGAATGGGCGGTCATGATGATGACCGGCAGGCGTGGGTGCTGCTCGCGAATCTGCGCCAGCAGGTCGAGGCCGCTGGCCCCCGGCATGCGGATGTCGGAAATGATCACGTCCGGCTGCTGGCGGGCCAGGCGGCCCATGACACCGTCTGCGCTATCGAAGCTCTGGGTGGTCATGCCTTCCTGTTGCAGGGCTTTTTCCAGGACCCAGCGGATGGAGCGATCATCGTCGACGATCCATACGGTTTCACTTCGGCTCATGAGGCGGTGGCTCCTTGTTCCAGAGGCAGGTAGATCGAGAAGGCGGTATGGCCTGCGTGGCTTTCACACTCGATCAGGCCCTGGTGCTGGCTGATGATGTTCTGGGTAATGGCCAGGCCGAGCCCGGTACCGTCCGGGCGACCGCTGACCATGGGATAGAAGAGGGTGTCTTGCAGTTCCAGCGGGATGCCCGGGCCGTTGTCGATGATCTCCACCCGGGCCACCAGGCGATGGCGCACGTGGCCGATGGTGAACTGGCGCAAGGCGCGGCTGCGCAAGGTGATGCGGCCCAGGCGCAGTTCGTTCTGCGAACTGATCGCCTGCATGGCGTTGCGCACGATATTGAGCAGGGCCTGGATCATCTGTTCGCGGTCGATCAGGACATCCGGCAGGCTTGGGTCGTAGTCGCGCACCAATGTGATGCAACCCTGGCTTTCGGCTTCGACCAGGCTGCAGACCCGCTCCAGTACTTCATGGATGTTGGTCATGGCCAGCGAGGGCAGCTTGTTCGAGCCGAGCATGCGGTCGACCAGGTTGCGCAGGCGGTCGGCCTCTTCGATGATCACATTGGTGTAGTCGCGCAGGCCGTCCTCGGGCAGCTCGCGGGCCAGCAGCTGGGCGGCGCCGCGGATGCCCCCGAGGGGGTTCTTGATTTCGTGAGCCAGGCCCCGCACCAGCATCTTGGTGGTTTCCTGTTTGCTCAGTTGCGCCTCTTCCTTGGTGATGCGCAGCAGCCGGTCGCGCGGGTGCACCTCCAGCAGCAGCAGGGTCTGGCCCTGGTGCAGGATTGGCGTTACCGCGTAGTCGACCGTGATCGTCTGCCCGGTCAGGGACGTCAGTTGTGCTTCGCGTTTGGTAAACGGGTGCGCCTGTTCCACCGCCTGGCGCAATGAGCTGAGCGCCTCGGTCGATTCAGTGAACAGTTCGCTGATGAACTGCCCGTGACTGCGCTGGCCACTGACCGCCAGCAACATTTCTGCAGCTGGGTTCATGTACTCCAGGCGCAGCTCACCGTTGAGCAATAGCGTGGCGGTGGTCAGGTTGTCCAGAAGCAGACGGTGCTGTGCATCGCTGATGGTCATAAGGCGTCGTTGACCTCTTTTGGCGCTTGTCTGGCAGGGTACAGCCAGAACCCGGAGCGCAGTGAATCCGCTGATTCCAGTTTCAGTGCATAAAATGCAAGAAACAAACCAAAGCTCCGAAAAGAAGCGGAATTGTCCGATCAGCACCCGAAATCGCGCAGATTCGCACCAGAATGTTCTGGTTTAACGTTTCTTGTGACCTTTTTTGGGGTGCATTCAAGGGCGTCGCCCGCAAGAATGCACCAATAAGGAGCATAGAGCTTTCAGGATTTATCGCACAATTGACCGGTGGCGCGAACCAAGGCCTGGTGCAGTGGTTGGGGCGCGGACCGGCCGGCCAGTTCCTTGGCCAGCCGTGTGCTGCAGCCTGCCCCGGGCTCACGGTCGAAGGCTGCCAGCCTTTGCAGGAGTGTGCCCTGCAGGTCATCCAGTTGCGGGCGGATGTCAGTCTGCAAGTCGCGGCGTTGCGTGTGCGGCGCCGCGCCCTCGCGGTGCCAGTCGGACAGCAGGGTGTATTGCAGCAACTTGTTGGCTTCCATCTGGTCGGCGAAAAACGCCTCGGCGCGTTGTGGTGCCAGGCCGTGGCCAGGTGCGGCAGCACGGACATTGGCCAGCACTTGTTGCTCGCGCAGCGTTGCCTGCACGGGCTGGCCAGTGTCCCACTTGTGCAGCGCCACGGCTTCAGCCAGGGCCAGGCGCCGTTCGATGTTGTCGAGCAGGGCGGACAGCGCCGTATCCGGCGGGGCTTCTGCAGTGCAACCGGTCAGGGCCAATACAGCCACTGCGGCGAAGGGGAAATGACGCATGACAGACCTCCAGAGCATAGGGTGAAGGCCCGAGTGTGGCGGTGTTGGCTGATCCTCGGGGGTAGGACGCTTCCGAAAATAGTGACGGCAGAAACGAAAACGGCCTCCCGAGGGAGGCCGTTTGATCAGCTCACCGGCGCCGGGCGCCGATCAGATCAGCAGCTGTAGTACAGCTCGTATTCCAGCGGGTGCACGAAGGTGCGGACCTTGATTTCTTCTTCGCTCTTGAGCTCGATGAAGGCGTCGATGAAGTCGTCGGAGAACACGCCGCCCTTGGTCAGGAACGCACGGCCTTTATCCAGCTCTTCCAGAGCTTCTTTCAGGCTGCCGCACACTTGCGGGATGTTCTTGGCTTCTTCTGGCGGCAGGTCGTACAGGTTCTTGTCGGCCGCGTCGCCTGGGTGGATCTTGTTCTGGATACCGTCCAGGCCAGCCATCAGCAGCGCTGCGAAGGCCAGGTACGGGTTGGCCGATGGGTCCGGGAAGCGGGCTTCGATACGGCGGGCTTTAGGGCTGCCGACGTAAGGAATGCGGATCGAAGCGGAACGGTTGCGCGCCGAGTAGGCCAGCATCACCGGGGCTTCGAAACCTGGAACCAGGCGCTTGTACGAGTTGGTCGACGGGTTGGTGAAGCCGTTCAGGGCCTTACCGTGCTTGATGATACCGCCGATGAAGTACAGGGCGGTGTCGGACAGGCCGGCATAGCCTTCGCCGGAGAAGGTGTTCTTGCCGTCTTTCCAGATCGACATGTGCACGTGCATGCCCGAACCGTTGTCGCCGTACAGTGGCTTCGGCATGAAGGTAGCGGTACGGCCGTAGGCGTCGGCAACGTTGTGCACAACGTATTTCAGCGCCTGGACTTCGTCAGCCTTCTTCACCAGGGTGTTGAACTTGACGCCGATTTCGTTCTGGCCGGCAGTTGCCACTTCGTGGTGGTGAACTTCGACGGTCTGGCCCATTTCTTCCAGTGCGTTGCACATGGCAGTACGGATTTCGTGGTCGTGGTCGAACGGCGGAACCGGGAAGTAGCCGCCTTTCACGCCTGGGCGGTGGCCTTTGTTGCCGCCTTCCACGTCAGCGCCGGTCATCCACGAGCCTTGCTCGGAGAAGATCTTGAACATCGAGCCGGAGATGTCCGACTGGAACTTGACTTCGTCGAAGATGAAGAACTCTGGCTCCGGGCCGGCGAAGACAGTGTCACCGATGCCGGTGCTCTTCAGGTACTCTTCGGCACGCTTGGCGATGGCACGTGGGTCGCGGTCGTAGCCCTGCATGCTCGACGGGTCGACGATGTCGCAGGTGATGATCAGGGTTGGTTCTTCGGTGAACGGGTCCAGCACGGCGGTTTCGTCAACCGGCATCAGGATCATGTCGGAAGCTTCGATGCCTTTCCAGCCAGCGATGGAGGAACCGTCGAACATCTTGCCGACTTCGAAGAAGTCTTCGTCCAGCGCATCGCGCGCCGGCATGGTCACGTGGTGCTGAGTACCTTTGGTGTCCGTGAAACGCAGATCAATCCACTTGACGTCATGATCTTTGATGAGTTGAACCGACTTCGACATGTTGTCCTCCGGATGGTCTAGAGCGCGGTGGGCCGCTGCCCTGGAAAAAGGGTGTTGCCGGGCGCGGATAGTCGGCCAAGCTTACCTGCCTCACAAGGGAGCAAATTGCATGCCAGTGCCCGAAAATGGCGAGGGCGGGATAAAAGGGGGCGTTTGCAGGCATTTTGCGGGGGGCTGGGCTTGGAATGTGCACTTTTTAGATGCGGATTTTGGTATTGGTGCACCGGTATGGTGCACGACCTGGAGGGTGTGCTTTCTTTGAGGGCTTCATCGCCTGTGAGATCGAGCGCCGCCCGCGCGGCGCATCGCGAGCTGCGCTCGCTCCTACGTTTGTTTCGGGCCAATTATGCCTGTGGGATTTGTGCGCGAACGCCTTGGCGCATGCCTCATTATCGCGCGGTACAAACAAGGCGGTCGCGCGCACCTGGCACAGGGGTTACTGGCCCGAAACAAACGTAGGAGCGAGCGCAGCTCGCGATGCGCCGCGCGGGCGGCGCTCGGTCTCACGGGCACCAAAAAATCCTGCGCTGACATTTATCTCAAAGCTTCTGATCAAAAGTTGGTCAAATCCTGAGCAATTTCCGATATAATTCGCGCCCCTCATTTTCGGCAGGCCCTGCGCGCGCTGTTAACCAATGAAACTCATCGTCAAAGTCTTCCCAGAAATCACCATCAAGAGCCGGCCGGTGCGCAAGCGCTTCATCCGCCAGCTCGGCAAGAATATCCGCAACGTGCTCAAGGACCTCGACCCTGAGCTTGCGGTGGATGGTGTGTGGGATAACCTCGAAGTGGTTACCCGCGTCGAAGACGAGAAAGTCCAGCGCGAGATGATCGAGCGCCTCACCTGCACCCCGGGTATTACCCATTTCCTGCAGGTAGAGGAATACCCGCTGGGTGACTTCGACGATATCGTCGCCAAGTGCAAGCACCATTTTGGCCACCTGCTGGCCGGCAAGCACTTCGCCGTGCGCTGCAAGCGCGGTGGTCACCATGATTTCACCTCGATGGACGTCGACCGTTACGTCGGCAGCCAGCTGCGCCAGCAGTGCGGCGCTGCCGGTATCGCACTGAAGAACCCCGAGGTGATGGTGCGCATCGAGATCCGCAACCAGCGCCTGTACGTGATCCACAACCAGCACAATGGCATTGGCGGTTACCCGCTCGGTGCGCTGGAGCAGACCCTGGTGCTGATGTCCGGTGGCTTCGACTCTACCGTGGCGGCCTACCAGATGATGCGCCGTGGTCTGATGACCCACTTCTGCTTCTTCAACCTCGGCGGCCGTGCCCACGAGCTGGGCGTGATGGAAGTGGCCCACTACCTGTGGAAGAAGTACGGCAGCAGCCAGCGCGTGCTGTTCATCAGCGTGCCGTTCGAGGAAGTGGTTGGCGAAATCCTCAACAAGGTCGACAACAGCTACATGGGCGTGACCCTCAAGCGCATGATGCTGCGCGGCGCCGCGCATATGGCCGACCGCCTGCAGATCGACGCATTGGTGACCGGCGAGGCGATTTCCCAGGTATCGAGCCAGACCTTGCCGAACCTGTCGATCATCGACTCGGCCACCGACAAGCTGGTGCTGCGCCCGCTGCTGGCCACGCACAAGCAGGACATCATCGACCAGGCCACCGAAATCGGCACCGCCGACTTCGCCAAGCACATGCCGGAATACTGTGGCGTGATCTCGGTGAACCCGACCACCCATGCCAAGCGCCACCGCATGGAGCACGAAGAAAAGCAGTTCGACATGGCCGTGCTGGAGCGCGCCCTGGAGCGCGCCAAGTTCATTTCCATCGACCACGTGATCGATGAATTGGGCAAGGACATCGAAATCGAGGAAGTGGCCGAGGCGCTGCCAGGCCAGATCGTCATCGACATTCGTCACCCCGACGCCCAGGAAGATCAGCCTCTGGTACTGGAAGGTATCGAGGTGCAGGCCATGCCGTTCTATGCCATCAACAGCAAGTTCAAGCACCTGGACCCCACGCGCCAGTACTTGCTGTATTGCGATAAGGGTGTGATGAGCCGTTTGCACGCACACCACCTGCTCAGTGAGGGACATGCCAATGTGCGTGTTTATCGTCCGACATAAGACGCCGGGGCTGTATGGCGGCAGTATCCGCCATCGCCCTCCCGACCGCCGGGCCCGCTGAGCCTTAAACAGTACATATTCGCCGCCTACACTGGGCGGCAACCGAATCCTCTGATCGAGATACACTTGTGATCGAAAATCTGCGTAACATCGCCATCATCGCCCACGTTGACCATGGTAAAACCACCCTGGTCGACAAACTCCTGCGTCAGTCCGGCACCCTGGAGCGTAACGAGCTCAACGACGAGCGCGTCATGGACTCCAACGACCAGGAAAAAGAGCGCGGTATTACCATTCTGGCGAAGAACACCGCCATCAACTGGAACGGCTACCACATCAACATCGTCGACACCCCCGGCCACGCCGACTTCGGTGGCGAGGTCGAGCGTGTAATGTCGATGGTCGACTCGGTGCTGCTGCTGGTCGACGCCCAGGACGGCCCGATGCCGCAAACCCGCTTCGTGACCAAGAAAGCCTTCGAAGCCGGCCTGAAGCCAATCGTCGTGATCAACAAGGTCGACCGCCCGGGCGCGCGTCCGGACTGGGTTCTGGACCAGATCTTCGACCTGTTCGACAACCTCGGTGCCACCGATGAACAGCTGGACTTCAAAGTCGTCTACGCCTCGGCCCTGAACGGCATTGCCGGTCTGGACCACACCGCCATGGGCGAAGACATGACTGCGCTGTACCAGTCGATCGTCGACAACGTACCAGCACCGTCTGTTGACCGTGACGGCCCGTTCCAGATGCAGATCTCCGCACTGGACTACAACAGCTTCCTCGGTGTTATCGGCGTTGGCCGTATCGCCCGTGGTCGCGTCAAGCCGAACACCCCGGTTGTCGCCATCGACACCAACGGCAAGAAGCGTAACGGCCGTATCCTGAAACTGATGGGCCACCACGGCCTGCACCGCGTCGACGTCGAAGAAGCCCAGGCTGGCGACATCGTTTGCATCAGCGGTTTCGACGAGCTGTTCATCTCCGACACCCTGTGCGCCCCGGACGCGGTAGAGGCGATGAAGCCGCTGACCGTTGACGAGCCAACCGTTTCGATGACCTTCCAGGTCAACGACTCGCCATTCTGCGGTAAAGAAGGCAAGTTCGTTACCAGCCGCAACATCAAGGACCGTCTGGACAAGGAGCTGCTGTACAACGTGGCCCTGCGCGTTCAGGAAACCGATTCCCCTGACAAGTTCAAGGTATCGGGCCGTGGCGAGCTGCACCTGTCGGTACTGATCGAAACCATGCGTCGTGAAGGCTTCGAGATGGCTGTTGGCCGCCCTGAAGTGATCATCCGCGAAGTCGACGGCGTGAAGCAGGAACCGTTCGAGAACGTCACCATCGACATCCCTGAAGAATCCCAGGGCAAGGTCATGGAAGAGATGGGCCTGCGTAAGGGTGACCTGACCAACATGGTGCCGGATGGCAAGGGCCGTGTTCGCCTGGAATACAACATTCCAGCCCGTGGTCTGATCGGCTTCCGTAACCAGTTCCTGACCCTGACCAACGGTGCAGGCATCTTGACCTCGATCTTCGACCGCTACGACACCATGAAGTCGGGCCAGATGTCTGGCCGCCTGAACGGTGTTCTGGTGTCGGTCGAAACCGGCAAGGCACTGACCTACTCGCTGGAAACCCTGCAGGCTCGCGGCAAGCTGTTCGTTGAGCACGGCCAGGAGATCTACAACGGTCAGATCATCGGCCTGAACAGCCGTGACAACGACCTGGGCGTGAACCCGACCAAGGGCAAGAAGCTGGACAACATGCGTGCTTCGGGCAAAGACGAAGTCATCGCCCTGGTACCGCCAGTTCGCCACACCCTGGAACAGGCCCTGGAATTCATCCAGGACGACGAGCTGTGCGAAGTCACGCCTAAGTCGATCCGTCTGCGCAAGAAGATCCTGGACGAAGGCGAGCGTACCCGCGCCGCCAAGAAAGCCAAGAACTGAGTTAGCTCAGGCTGAATGAAAGCGCCCCCGGTCGAAAGGCCGGGGGCGTTTTTTTATGCTTGCAGAATTTGCGTTGGCCCTTTTCGCGGGCTTGCCCGCTCCCACAGGTACTGCACAGGCCTTGAGGATCGCGCAGATCCTGTGGGAGCGGGCAAGCCCGCGAAGAGGCCCTTGATGGCTAACGCTTAGCGCCCGACCACCTTGGGCTTGTACGCACAATAACCCGGCCGCGGCCCAACCTTGGGGTGGTTGCGGCAGGTGTCCGGGCGCTTGTCATAAATGGTGCACAGGCGGCTTTTGCGATCCAGATACATGCAGTCGTCGTTGCTCATCCGGGTCAGGGTGAAGATGCCTGACTTCTGGTTGAAGCGCTCGATGATGCCTTCTTTCTGCAAACGCTTGGCCACGTTCTTCGGCGGTTCGTCTTTCTCGAATTCATCGACTACGCCGATGCGGATCAGATCCTTGATCTTCACCTCCACCGGCAGGGTGCAGCAGGTCGAATGGCAGCCATGGCACATGTTGCTGGTGTAGCGCTGCCAGGTCTCCAGGCGGTCGACTTCGGCTGCGGCGATCAGGGTCGTTTTCATCTTTATAAGGGGCGGATCACGGTCTTGGGGCGCGCGATGATACCGGAATTGTTCAATTTATGAACAACCTTTTGCCGGAATCACCAAGTCGGCATGAAAACTGCGAACCGTAACTGTCTCTCCCTGTCGAAGGGTCTAGTCTGAACACTCTCCCTCCGCTTTCGTCAACTTGCCCGAGGATGCCCCATGTCCCAGGAACCTGAAGCTCGTGACGCCGAAGTCGCGGATTTTCGCGCTGCCGTACTGAACAAGCTGACCTATGCGGTTGGCAAGGACCCGGAGCACGCCTTCGACCATGACTGGTTCGAAGCCATCGCCCTGGCCGCGCGCGATCACATGGTCGACCACTGGATGGACCACACCCGACAGGCCTACCGGCGTAGCCAGAAACGGGTCTACTACCTTTCCCTGGAGTTTCTGATTGGCCGCCTGCTCTACGACAGCCTGAGCAACCTGGGCTTGCTGGACATCGCCCGAGAGGCCCTGCAAGACCTGAACGTGGACCTGGAGCGCATCCGCCTGCTGGAGCCCGATGCCGCACTGGGCAACGGTGGCCTGGGGCGTCTGGCCGCCTGCTTCATGGAAAGCATGTCGACCCTGGGCATTGCCGCCCATGGCTACGGTATCCGCTACGAGCATGGCTTGTTCCGCCAGGCACTGGTCGATGGTTGGCAGCAGGAGCAGACCGAGAACTGGCTGGACTTCGGCAACCCGTGGGAGTTCGAGCGTGCCGAAGTGATTTACCCGATCAGCTTTGGCGGTAGCGTCGAAACGGTGCACGACAACCATGGCAATCAACGCCAGGTGTGGTCACCTGGCGAGACCGTGCGTGCGGTAGCGTACGACACGCCGGTGGTCGGCTGGCGGGGTTCGAGCGTCAACACCCTGCGCCTGTGGCGGGCACGGGCGCTGGAAGAGCTGCACCTGGAGCGCTTCAACGCCGGTGACCACCTGGGCGCAGTGGCCGAGGTGGCACGTGCCGAGAGCATTTCGCGGGTCCTGTACCCGGCGGACAGTACCGAGGCCGGGCAGGAGCTGCGCCTGCGCCAGGAGTATTTCTTCGTATCGGCGTCACTGCAGGACTTGCTGCGCCGCCACCTGAACCAGCATGACTCGCTGCTCAACCTGCCCGATGCGGCCGCCATCCAGCTCAACGACACGCACCCGTCCATTGCCGTGGCGGAGCTGATGCGCTTGCTGGTGGACCAGCACGAAATCCCATGGGACAAGGCCTGGGAGCTGACCGTCGGCACCTTGGCCTACACCAACCACACCCTGTTGCCCGAAGCGCTGGAAACCTGGCCGGTGGCGTTGATGGAGCGCATGCTGCCGCGGCACATGCAGATCATCTACCTGATCAACGCGTACCATATCGACAGCCTGCGTGCCAAAGGCCTGCACGACTTCGACGTGCTGCGGGCGGTGTCGCTGATCGAGGAAGACAACGGCCGCCGAGTTCGCATGGGCAACCTGGCATTCCTCGGCTCGCACAGCGTCAACGGCGTTTCGGCGTTGCACAGCCAGCTGATGAAGAGCACGGTGTTCGCCGAGCTGCACAAGTTGTATCCGCAGCGTATCAACAACAAGACCAACGGCATTACCTTCCGCCGCTGGTTGTACCAGTCCAACCCGCAACTCACCGACATGCTGGTGGAGGCGCTGGGGCCGGAGCTCAAGGACGACCCGGAGGGGCGCCTGGCCGGTTTGGTGCCGTTCGCCGACAAGGCGGGTTTCCGCAAGCAGTTCGCGGCTCAGCGCCTGCACAGCAAGCGTGCCCTGGCCAGCATCATCCAGGACCGCGTTGGCGTCACGGTCAACCCCGAAGCGCTGTTCGACGTGCAGGTCAAGCGTATTCACGAGTACAAGCGCCAGTTGCTCAACCTGCTGCATACCGTGGCCCTGTACCAGGCCATGCGCAACGACCCTGGCACCAATTGGGTGCCGCGGGTGAAGATTTTCGCCGGCAAGGCGGCGGCCAGCTACCACCAGGCCAAGCTGATCATCAAGCTGACCAACGACATCGCCCGGGTGGTGAACAACGACCCGACCGTGCGTGGCCAGTTGAAGGTGGTGTTCCTGCCCAACTACAACGTCAGCCTGGCGGAGAGCATCATTCCGGCTGCGGACCTCTCCGAACAGATTTCCACGGCCGGTTACGAAGCGTCGGGTACCAGCAACATGAAGTTCGGCCTGAACGGCGCACTGACCATCGGTACCCTGGATGGGGCCAACGTGGAAATGTGCGAGCAGGTCGGTGCCGACAACATGTTCATATTCGGCCTGACCGCCCAGCAGGTCGAGGCGCGCAAGCGGGCGGGTGATTTTGGCGCCACGGCGGCGATTGCTGCGTCCAACCGCCTCAACGACGTACTGCAGGCGATTCGCAGCGGTGTGTTCTCGCCGGACGACCCTTCGCGCTACACCGGCTTGATCGATGGGCTGGTGGCCTATGACCGCTTCTTGGTATGTGCCGATTTCGATGCCTACTGGGATGCCCAGCAGCGCGTCGAGGACTTGTGGCACACGCCGGAGCAATGGTGGCGCATGGCGGTGCTGAACACGGCGCGGATGGGCTGGTTCTCGTCGGACCGGACCATTCGCGAATATGCTACGCAGATCTGGAAGGCGCTGGATTGAAGGTGCCTGCACCGCCTTCTTCACGGGCTCGCTCGTGAAGAAGGCGGGCGCCGACCACCGGCCTGGCACACGCTGAACTACCGACCTATTGTGCCGTCAGAGTGCCGTGGCGAGTCTCATCACTCGCTAGCCTGCAACTCTCCCTGTAAACTGCGGGGGTTTTTCATCTCCCCCATCCTTTCGGAGCCATACATGTCCCGCGTTACCCTGAGTCGCTATCTGATTGAGCAGACCCGCAGCAACAATACCCCTGCCGATCTGCGCTTCCTGATCGAAGTGGTGGCGCGTGCGTGCAAGGAAATCAGCCATCACGTGTCCAAGGGCGCCCTCGGCGGTGTGCTGGGCAGCATGGGCACGGAAAACGTGCAGGGCGAAGTCCAGAAGAAACTGGACGTGATTTCCAACGATATCCTGCTGGAGGCCAACGAGTGGGGCGGCCACCTGGCCGGCATGGCCTCGGAAGAAATGGACAACGCCTACCAGATTCCGGGCAAGTACCCCAAAGGCGCCTACCTGCTGGTCTTCGACCCGCTGGACGGTTCGTCGAACATCGACGTCAACGTGTCGGTCGGCACCATCTTCTCGGTACTGCGTTGCCCTAACGAGTACCTGAGCCAGAACGAAACCCTGAACGAAAACGCCTTCCTGCAGCCAGGCACCCAGCAGGTGGCTGCCGGCTACGCCATCTACGGCCCGCAGACCATGCTCATCCTCACTCTGGGCAACGGCGTGAAGGGTTTCACCCTGGACCGCGAGCTGGGCAGCTTCGTGCTTACCCACGAGAACATCCGCGTGCCGGAAACCACCGCCGAGTTCGCCATCAACATGTCCAACCAGCGCCACTGGGAAGCCCCGGTGCAGCGCTACGTCGGCGAGTTGCTGGCAGGCGAGACCGGCCCGCTGAAAAAGAACTACAACATGCGCTGGATCGCCTCGATGGTGGCCGACGTGCACCGTATCCTGACCCGTGGCGGCCTGTTCATGTACCCACGTGACGCCCGCGAGCCAAGCAAGCCGGGCAAGCTGCGCCTGATGTACGAAGCCAACCCGATGTCGTTCATCATCGAACAGGCCGGTGGCGCCTCTACCAATGGTTACGATCGCATCCTCGACATCAAGCCAGAGAGCCTGCACCAGCGTGTGTCGGTCATTCTTGGCTCGAAAGAAGAGGTCGAGCGCGTTACCGCCTACCACAAGGAGTAAGTCATGCTCGCACCTTGGCAGCCGTTGCTGGAATGGTGGTTCGGTTGGGGCACCAGTGCCCAGGCCGTGGCTGACGAGAAGAGCACGCTGTGGTTCGGCAAGCACCACGATGCCGAGGCCCATGCGCAGTTCGGTGAACTGGTGGAGCAGGCCCTGGCCGGCGGGCTCGACGAGTGGCAGCAAAGCCCGCAGGGCTGGTTGGGCCTGTTGCTGCTGCTCGACCAGCTGCCACGCATGATCTACCGCGACACGCCGCGCGCCTTCGAGGGTGACCGGCGTGCCCAGGTGGTGGCCATGCAGGGCCTGCAGAAGGGCTGGGACTACCAGCTGCTACCGATCCAGCGGGTATTCGTGCTGGTGGTGCTGGAGCACGCCGAGGTGCTGGACTGGCAAAACCTGTGCGTCGAGCGCTTTCAGGTGCTGCTGGGCGAACAGCCCGAGGCCAGCCGCCGGTTGTTCGAAGGCTTCCTCGACTACGCCGAGCAGCACCAGCGGGTGATCGCCCGGTTCGGTCGCTTCCCGCACCGCAACCTGGTGCTGGATCGCCCGAGCACCAGCGAAGAGATGGACTTCCTGCTGGAGCCCGGGTCCAGGTTCTGAGATTGCAGGGCCCTGCTGCGCAGGCCATCGCCACACAAGGCCGCCCCTACAAGGGGCGGCTTTTTTATTGGCCGTTAACTAATGCTTTGTGATTAATCGCACAGTAGTGGCCACCCGACCAATGGTGTAGGGGTATAGGGGGGAGGGAAGGGAACAAAGGAGGGATTTTCACGTCGAAGGTCACTGCAGGCCACTCGCCTGTCTCATCTTCCCAGGAGTGTCCTTCAATGTCGTTGCGTTCCCTCGCCCTGTTGTCGCTGTGCGTCGTGCTGACTGCCTGCAGCAAGATCAACCAGGAAAACTATTCCAAGATCAAGGCCGGTATGAGCAAGGCCGAGGTCGAGCAGCTGCTCGGCACGCCGACCGAATGTTCCGGCGCGTTGGGCATGAGCAGCTGCACCTGGGGGGACGAGAAGAGCTTCATCAGCGTGCAGTATGCGGCTGACAAAGTATTGATGTACTCAGGGCAGGGCCTCAAATGAGGCGTGTGTACCTGCTGATGGCGGTATGCCTGGCGGTGCTGCTGGGCGGTTGCGCAGGCTCTGTGCATGACCCGCTGGCGCCGAAAACCGCCGGCAATGTAGACCTCAAGCGTTACCAGGGCAAATGGTACGAGCTGGCACGCCTGCCCATGCGCTTCCAGGAGGGCTGCGAACAGTCCGAGGCCCATTACAACCTCAAGCCCGATGGCAGCTACGGAGTGCTCAACCGTTGCCGCACCATGGGTGACGAATGGCTGCGCGCCGAAGGGCATGCCAATATCCAGGAGCCGGGCCATACCGATAAATTATGGGTCGAGTTCGATAACTGGTTCACCAGGCTGGTGCCGGGCGTGGCGCGGGGTGAATACTGGATTCTGTACGTTGACGAACACTATCGCACCGCCATCGTCGGCAGCCCGGACCGCAAGTACCTGTGGATCCTGTCACGCACGCCGACCCTGCCGGCCTGGCAGCGCGAGAACCTGCTGGCCAAGGCCCGTCAGCAGGGCTATGACACCAGCCGCTTGATCTGGCGCGCTTCCGACCAGCAGATCGTCAAGATGCATTGATGGCAGCATTGCCGGCCTTATCGCCGGCAAGCCACACAGGGATTGCATCAGGGCCGACAGGTGTTTGTCACAAGATATACAGCGGCTGTTAGAGCGAGCGCCGCCCGCGCGGCGCATCGCGAGCTGCGCTCGCTCCTACGTTTGTTTCGGGCCAGTGAGGCCTCTGAGATGCGCGCGCGACCGCCTGGTTCATACGACGCGACATTGAGGCATGCGCCAAAGGGTTCGCGCGCAAATCCCCCAGGCATAATTGGCCCGAAAAAAACGTAGGAGCGAGCGCAGCTCGCGATGCGCCGCGCGGGCGGCGTTCAATCTCACAGGCGCTGAAAATGCGGCGGCTACTACACAGTTCTCAAGCTTGGTGACGGCCCTGCATTACCCCAGCAACTGCCGCAGCACCTCGGCAAAGGCCACCCGGCTTTGTTCCTCCTGGGCGTGCCGCCCCTGGCGCACTACCCACTGCCCATTCACCATCACATCGCGCACCTGGCGATCGCCGCCGGCAAACAGCCAGCGGTTGAGGATGGCATCATCCTCGGCAATCGCCAGGTAAGGGTCCTGCCCGTCGAGCACCAGCCAGTCGGCACGTTTGCCCACGGCCAGCGCGCCGATTGGCTGCCCCAGCGCCTGGGCGCCGCCCGCCAGCGCGGCGTCATACAGGGTGCGCCCGACCATTGGCTGATCACCCCGATACAGGCGGTTGCGGCGCTGGTCACGCAGCCGCTGGCCATATTCCAGCCAGCGTAATTCCTCGACCACGCTCAGCGATACATGGCTGTCTGAACCAATGCCCATGCGCCCGCCCTGGGCCAGGAACTCCACGGCCGGGAAAATCCCGTCGCCCAGGTTGGCTTCAGTGGTCAGGCACAGGCCTGCCACCGCGCCGCTGCGGGCCATGGCTGCCACTTCGTCGGGTGCTGCGTGGGTGGCGTGTACCAGGCACCAGCGCCGGTCGACGTCGACATGCTCATACAGCCACTGCAGGGGCCGCAGGCC
The DNA here is from genome assembly GCF_947311875.1 of Pseudomonas sp. PARCl1. Classification (NCBI taxonomy): domain Bacteria; kingdom Pseudomonadati; phylum Pseudomonadota; class Gammaproteobacteria; order Pseudomonadales; family Pseudomonadaceae; genus Pseudomonas; species Pseudomonas sp. PARCl1. Next base: position 2,327 of record NZ_CAMZMX010000009.1, on the reverse strand, counting down.
GCTCCAGGCCAGGCAGTCGTCGACTTCCTTCTGCTGCTCGGCGATATGGATATGCACCGGTGCTTGCGTGTCACTGGCCGCCAGCACTTCGGCGAGCTGCGCCGGCGCCACCGCCCGTAGCGAGTGGAAGCACAGGCCCAGGCGCTGCGCGGGCTGTGTGGCCAGCGCGGGGGCCAGTTGCGCCTGCAGTTGCAGGTATTGGTCGGTAGTGTTGATAAAGCGCCGCTGGCCGTGGTTCGGTGCCAGGCCGCCGAACCCGGCATGGCTGTACAGCACCGGCAACAAGGTCAGGCCGATACCACTGTCAGCGGCGGCCGCACTGATGCGGCGGGATAACTCGGCGGGGTCGGCGTAGGGCTTGCCGGCCTGGTCATGGTGCACATAGTGAAACTCGGCGACCGCGGTGTAGCCGGCCTTGAGCATCTCGATGTACAGCTGGCGGGCAATGACCTGCAGTTGTTCTGGGCTGATCTGGCCGACCAGCCGGTACATCAGGTCGCGCCAGGTCCAGAAGCTGTCGTTGGGGTTGCCAGCAACCTCGGCCAGCCCTGCCATGGCGCGCTGAAAGGCATGCGAGTGCAGGTTGGGCATGCCGGGCAGCAAGGGCCCGGCGAGCCGTTCGGCACCCTCGGGCGCAGCCCCTGGCTCGATACTGGCCACGTAGCCATCGCCGGCGACCTCGATGCGGACATGGCGGGCCCAGCCGCTGGGCAGCAGGGCACGTTCGGCGAAGTAGGCGGGCATAATGCGAATCCTGTTATTGTTAGCTTGTATATACATATACAGGCGTTTGCCTGCCGGGTAAACTGCGGCAAGCTACCGCCCATTACATTTGCACAAGGATCCAACGCCGTGCCGACACCTCCTGTCTCCGCGCTGGTTGCCCAGATGGGCGAGGGCCCGGCGCCGCTGTATGCGCGGGTCAAACAGATGATCGTCCAGCAGATCGACAACGGCAGCTGGCCGCCGCATCACCGGGTCCCCTCGGAGAGCGAGCTGGTCAACGAGCTCGGCTTCAGTCGCATGACCATCAACCGCGCCCTGCGTGAACTCACGGCCGAAGGCCTGCTGGTGCGCATGCAAGGGGTGGGCACTTTCGTGGCTGAGCCCAAAGGCCGGTCGGCGCTGTTCGAGGTCAACAACATCGCCGACGAAATTGCCGCCCGTGGCCACAAGCATACGTGTCAGGTCATCACGCTCACCGAGGAAGCGGCCGGCTCCGAGCGCGCCCTGGCCCTGGACATGCGCGAGGGCCAGCGGGTGTTTCATTCGCTGATCGTGCATTTCGAGAACGGCGTGCCGGTGCAGATCGAGGACCGTTACGTCAATGCGGCGATCGCCCCCGACTACCTCAAGCAGGATTTCACCCGGCAGACGCCCTACGCCTACCTGTCCCAGGTCGCGCCCTTGACCGAAGGCGAGCACGTGGTCGAGGCGATCCTCGCCGAGCCGGAGGAATGCCGGCTGTTGCAGATCGAGCGGGGCGAGCCTTGCCTGCTGATTCGGCGCCGCACCTGGTCGGGTCGCCAGCCGGTGACTGCCGCGCGGTTGATCCACCCCGGATCCCGTCATCGCCTGGAGGGGCGTTTCAGCAAATGAGCCAATTGCAGGTGTTGCGCGCGCAGGATTACCCGCGCATGCCATGGAAGAACGGTGGCGGTTTCACTGAAGAAATCACCCGCGACAGCGGCGAAGGCCTGGACGGCTTCGGCTGGCGCCTGTCGATCGCCGATATCGAGGACTCGGGCGGCTTTTCCACGTTTGCCGGTTACCAGCGGATCATCACTGTGCTGCAGGGCGACGGCATGCGCCTGGTGGTGGACGGCCAGGCCAGCCGGCCATTGCTGGCCTGCGATGCATTTGCCTTCAGTGGCGAGAGCCAGGTCAGTTGCAGGTTGCTGGGCGGTGCGATTCGGGATTTCAACCTGATCTATGCGCCGCAGCGTTACCGGGCGCGGTTGCAGTGGCTGGACGGTACCCAGCGAATGTACACCTCGGCGTCGACGGTGTTGCTGTTTGCGGCCTGTAATCAGGTCGAGGTGGCCTTGGCTGGGCGTGAGGCGCAACGGCTGGGGTTGTATGACTGCCTGCGGCTGGAGGGCAACGAAGCGTTGCTGGAGCTGGATGTGCAGGGGCGGTGCTGCCTGATCGAACTCATTCCAACTTGAGATAGCCGGGGCTGCTTTGCAGCCCAATCGCCGGCAAGCCAGCTTGTATGGTTAGACTTGAAGGGAGGAGGAGGGACAAAGCCAGCTTCTGACTGTTAGCGCAGTACAGACCGTGGGAGACCTCGCCCCTCCTCCCTTTTCACCCAAGCGCCGATAAAG